>JANLQC010000436.1:0-3165 GCA_031367575.1 Betaproteobacteria bacterium
CAACATGAACCTTGCCCTTTTCGATCTCGATTACACCTTGCTGAATGGCGACAGCGACCACGCGTGGGGGCAGTTTCTGGTCGATGCGGGTTTGGTCGATGGCGAGGTTTTCAAGAAAAAAAATGACGCATTCTGGGCGCAATACAAGGCGGGGACATTGAACGTCCACGAATATCTGGCGTTCGCGCTGGCGATGCTTAAAGACAAAACGCCCGCCGAATTGAAACCATTGCATGATCGCTACATGATCGAAAAAATCGAGCCGATGGTCACCGCCGCCGCATTGGCACTCGTTGCCAAACACGCGGATGATTTGTGCGCGGTGGTGACCGCGACCAATTCCTTCATCACCACACCCGTCGCCGCGCGCTTTGGTGTGGCGCATTTGATCGCCTGCGATGCCGAAATCGCCGATGGGCGCTACACCGGAAAGGCTTCCGGCACGCCATCGTTTCGCGAAGGTAAAGTTACGCGTGTTGAACAATGGCTGGCGGCGATGGATAAAAAAATGTCCGACTTTGAACGCAGCTATTTTTACAGCGATTCACTCAATGATTTGCCGCTGCTTAACATCGTCACCGATCCGGTCGCCGTCAATCCCGATGCCACCTTGCGCGAACATGCGCTCACCCAAGGCTGGCCGATTCTGGCCCTGAACTGAAACCTGATCGCATTAGAAACCAGACACGTGATAAAAAAATTCATCCAACGGGTATTTGGCGGTGCGAAAAAAGGTGACGCGCCTGCCGCCGGCAAGAAATCAAAAACCGCAAGCGTCACGAGCGCCGGCAAATGGCGCATCTACGCCAAAGCCGAACACGGCATACATCGCGACGATCTTTCAGACGCCGCCATTACCGTCTGCGAAGGCTTGCAGAAGGCCGGTTACAAGGCCTTTGTGGTGGGTGGTGCGGTGCGCGATTTATTGCTCAGCCGCCATCCGAAAGATTTTGACGTTGCCACCAGCGCCACGCCGGAACAGGTGCGCAGCGTGTTCCGCCGGGCACGCATCATTGGCCGGCGCTTTCGCCTGGTGCATGTGATGTTCCGCGACGAGACCATCGAGGTCTCGACATTCCGCTCGGCCCATCCAGATGTCGAAGCCGATGCCGATAGCGGGGCGGAGAACAACCGCGCGCGCGCCGACGAGCACGGCCGCCTGCTGCGCGACAACGTGTTCGGCAATCAGGAGGAAGACGCGATCCGCCGCGACTTCACCATGAACGCGCTCTTTTACGATCCGTCCAGCGAAGAAGTGTGGGACTACGTCAATGGTGTGGCCGACATTCAGAAAAAACGTGTTGTGATGATCGGTGACCCCGAAGCGCGCTATCGCGAAGACCCGGTGCGCATGTTGCGCGCGTCGCGGCTGGCGTCAAAGCTGGAATTCGTCATCGATCCCGCCACCGAAAAACCCATCGCGACGCTGGCCCCATTGCTCGACAACGTGCCGACCGCGCGAATTTTCGATGAAATGCTGAAGCTGTTGTTTTCCGGCCACGCGTTGGCGGGCCTCGAAAAACTTCGCAGGCTCGGATTGCATTTGGGCATGTTGCCGGTGCTGGATAAATTGTTCGATGATCCGCTGACGAGTCCGTTTGTCACACTCGCGCTGGAGCGCACCGACCAGCGCATCCGCGAAGAGAAGGGCGTGTCGCCGCCGTTCTTGTTCGCCGCGTTATTCTGGCACCCGATGATGACGCGCTGGCGCACCATCGAAGCGAACGGCATGCGGCCACTGCAAGCGATGCATCAGGCGATGGATGATGTCCTCGATGAACAACGAAAATCACTCGCGATCCCGCGCCGCCTCGATCCGCTGATCAAGGAATTGTGGCTTGCGCAACCGCGTTTCCTGCAACGCTCGGCCGGAAAGGCGTTTCGCAATCTCACCCATCCGCGGTTTCGCGCGAGCTACGATTTTTATGCGTTGCGCGCCGAGGCGGGTGACGCTGATTTGGAGATTGCGCAATGGTGGGAAAAATTCCAGTTTGCCGATGAGGCGACGCAGCAATCGATGTTGTTGCCCGATGACGAGCCGAAAAAAAGCAATCGGCGGCGGCGCAAGAAAAAACCGGGTGCCGGTGCGGCAGCAGAAGATTTGCCCGCCAATCATGCGGCGACGGATCCGGTTAATTCCTAGCCGCGCGATTCATGGCGATCTCTCCCGGCGCGATGAGCGCATTTCGTTCGACTGTGTATCTCGGTCTCGGCAGCAATCTCGACGATCCTGTCCGGCAGGTGCAAACGGCCATGCGCGAAATCGATGAGATACCCGATACCGGGCTGGTAAAAATTTCCTCGCTATATCAAACCTTGCCGGTGGGCGTGCTCGATCAGCCGGCATTCATCAACGCGGTCGTGCAACTCGAAACCATTTTGTCGCCGTACGATTTGTTAGCGCATCTGCTCGAGTTGGAGGCGCGCCACTCGCGGGTGCGCAATGAAAAAAACGGCCCGCGCACCCTGGATCTGGACATTCTGATTTTCAACGAATGGCAAATCGACGACGATAAATTGACCGTCCCGCATCCGCGCATGCACGAGCGCGCATTTGTGATTGCGCCGCTGGTGGAAATTGCGCCCGACATACTTATCATGGGCAAGGGTTACGCGAGAGAACTCATTTCGCGCCTCGACACGAGCGGGGTTCGCAAGCTGGGTACGGCATGAAGCACCGCTACGTCGTCGTCGAAGGCCCTATTGGCAGCGGAAAATCGACGCTGGCGCGCCTGCTCGCCGCGCACTACAAGGCGGATCTGATCCTCGAAGACCCCGGTGCCAACCCGTTCCTGCCGCAGTTCTATCGCGACATGAAACGCCACGCACTGGCCACCCAAATGTTTTTTTTGTTCCAGCGCGTCAACCAACTTTCCGCCATCCGCCAGCCGGATTTGTTTGAACGCAAAGCCATCGCCGATTACATGCTCGCCAAGGATCGGCTGTTCGCCAAGCTCACGCTCGACGACAACGAATTCATTCTCTACACGCAGATCTACAATCACTTGTGCCCGCAGGCACCGGTGCCGGATCTGGTGATCTATCTGCAAGCCTCGATCGGACATTTGATGGCGCGCATTCAGCGCCGCGGCCGACCGATGGAAAAAAACATCGGCGAAGATTACATGATGCGTTTGTCGGAGACCTACACGCGCCACTTTTACC
>JANLQC010000454.1:0-11323 GCA_031367575.1 Betaproteobacteria bacterium
ATTCCGGCGACGTGGACACGCATTCCGGTGGACGTTGACACCGTTTTTGAGCTGAAAACCGGTGATTCCAGATGCATTCTGTCGGCGTTAGATTTCAAACCAGACCATCAATTAAAGTACGCGGTTGGGACATTCGACCCAAAGGCGACCGTCGCTGCGGTCGGACGACGGTCAACTTGCAGGGGCATTGCCGACGTTGGATCTAGTGATTGTAAGTTTTCGGAAACTGGGTAGCTTGAAACTCCCTGAATCGGCATTGGCGCACGCTCACAATCGGGCTCGGTTACTAAATGGCACGGCGCAATAGCGAAACGGATGTTTGGATTAGCCATCGCATTTCCACAAAAGCGCATTAAAACTCGCGTGACCTCACTGATATCTGTCACGTCGCTGTAAAGCAACTTTGTAAAGATGCACGAATCCATCAGTAAAAAAGGATTTCGTATGTACGCATTCCAAGTCGAGCGAGTGACGCACTTTACTTTGACACGCCAAAACGCGAGCTTGTGCGGCCGTTGGATTGGCCATGGCATTGAGCTAGACCGGCGCCAAGGTCCTGTTTGCCCAGTGTGTGCCCGTAGCGAGTTTGAGTCGTGGGTCCGCGAATGGCATCGCAACTATGGCGTGCTCGGACCGATTCAGCCGATCGTTAATCTATCTAATTCTGTTGATGTCTGGTCAGAACCAGAAAAACTGGTCGCCTGATGCTTAAATCTTATCGTGACAAACGTGGATTTGCATGCGCGATCCCGTCACTTCACTGCGGCCGGTGTAAAAGAAAATAATCAACCCCATCAATTGTAGTGCCATCATCGGGCCCGGCGCCCATACAGCACTGAGTCCGCGCTCAAGATCTGGGAGGTTTGCGAAAGAGCCGCGAAAGTACAGCCCATAGGCGACGCCGATCAACAAAGTTGCCATCGCCATCCATTGATAGGGCGAGATGGCGTCTGCGCCACGGTAATCGGCCCGTAGGAATTCCGAATACATCCGCCACAATTGCGATACCGCCAGCGTCATGATGAGTGCGGTGGTAAACCAGCCGTACATGAACAACCAGAAACCCATGAGCGCCGCTGCGACATAGAGTGTCGAGGTCAGTGCTTGAATCGGAATGACCGGCACGCCGTCTAGCTGACTTTCGTAGGCGATCTTCTTCGTATGGCCTTCGAATACAAAATGTAACTTAGTGAACAACTGACGACAAAATCCGCTGCTCATGTCCACCGGTTTACCATAGCAGCAACCAAAACTAATACAGGCAACTCGGCCGATGCCTTCGCCAAAGGTATAGGCGATCGCCATCGCCGCCAGCAATGGCAGGGTTGGAATGGGCTCATTGCCGACGCGCTGTAGTACATAGTTGCAAACAAGTACGGCAATCGGACAAACCAACGCGGCAACAAACACCGCGCCGGCAACGGTAAAGGTGTGTTGCTTGCCTTCAACGATCGCCGCGACCCAGCGCGACGAGGGAACGAGCATCAAAAGTAGAATCGCGACCAGGCAGATCAGCGGCGTGATCGCGACGCCAACCGCCGCGCACATGACGATCATCATCGTGATGGCCACGACATACCCAAGCGCCGTCAGGGCGCCATAAAACGTTAAATTCAGACCTGTCCAATGCCCATCGGCATGGCGTTGCAGTGGAATGGTGGCGACGAACTGCCAGCGTTCCGCCGGCAGTTCGCGGAACGCCCAGATCAATAGTCCGCTTAACGCGAACGTCAAAATGCCGACAATGATTTCGATCATGATGTCTCCAATTGAATATGAGATGGAACGGTGGAATCGTTGGTTAGCGCGTGGGTTAAGGCTTTACCGATGGAGCTACGCACCGTCACTTCGGTTTCGACCAGGTATTCGCCAAAGAAATAGGAAAACCGGCTCTGCACATCGCGGCGCTGCGCGTTTTTGAGTAAGTCATAATCAATCACCACGCGTTGCCGCTCGAACAGCAACACCACGGTGCTACTCCCGGGCCGGAACAGGCTCTTTACCGCACCGCGCCGAACGAATTGCCCGACTTGAGCCGGCGCGGGCGCATCGTAGCGCTCCGCGCTATAACATTGCACGATCTCGCCGATCATCAAGGCGACAATTTCGATCATCGCGACAAATCCGACTTGGCTGCCGCCTTCGACGTCGGTATCGATGATGGTGACGCAGCGGCGATTCTTCGAATACGACGTCACCATGCGCACCACGGCCGATGGGTTACAGGAATGAAAGTCGCCATCCATCTCATAGACATCGACCACTTTGCCGCTCACCGGCAGGTGGTTGTAATGGTATTTCTCCGGTGTGAGGCGAAACACGGCCCAGTCGCCGTCAGCGAAACAGGCTAGCCAACCGACTTTGTTCGCGCCAATTAATTCGGTTAAGGAGAAGAATTTGCTTTTGACCGGTACGTCGCCCTGCTCCTGGAAACGACCGAACAGCACGCGTGAATCCGCAGGCGAAACGACCACCGAGGCCATGGCAGGCATTGGCCGCACATCCCAAAATCGGATTTGGCGCTCAAACAATTCCCGCAGCTTGGGCCACCGCCCAAGCGATTTGACGCATTCGGATGGGTCAATGCCAAGCTTCACGATTAACGCGCTAAACGAGGCACTACGCGCCAGTAGGGGCGCTTCGTAGTTTAGGTAGGCCAACAGGCGGCTGCCATACTGCTGGGTTGCGAGACGAAATAGATACGGATAACTCTCTCGCACCTCGGAATAAAGCCAAGCGATGAGCCGATCGGCGACAAATTGCTCGGTCTTTACCTCGCCGGAGGTTCGTACTACGTACTGGTGTGGGCAGTCACGAGAGAGCTTAGCAGTGTTCAGAGTTGCTCATTTATCGATGTAACGAGTCCAGCATGCCTGCTAAACATGACAGATTCGTTTCCGTTTACAAATCTTGCGGAAGAATGTTCAGGTGAATGAGTGCTGGCAGGCTTCTTCTTGGAATCGAATTAAATCAATTGAGCTTGCCGTCCCAAAAGTTCTCGTCACGGAACTGTAACTCAATTCTTCTAGCCTACAACTTCCTGTTTCTAACAATGGATTGTTGAACAGAGTGATGCGTTTTTGATAACGAATAGGGGATTACATGATGTTTCATGACATGAACAAAATGAAGGTACTTCGTGGTTTCTTGATAGGAATTGTTGCCTTACCGATGTTGGTCGCTGCGTCTACGGGAATCGCGAATGCGGATGACGACGAAAACGAGCCATATGCCATTGGGCTGTGGGGTGATCTGCCCTATTCCGCGGTACAAGCCGCAGGCGTTCCGGCATTGATCGCCGATATGAATTCGCAGCGGCTGGCTTTCACGGTGCATGACGGTGATCTTAAGGCCGGGAGCACGCGCTGCGATGATGTGATTTATATCCAGGCCCTTGGCTACTTCAATGCACTAAAGGCGCCGGCGGCATTCACGCCGGGCGACAACGACTGGACCGACTGCGATCGGGCTTCGGCAGGAGCCTACTCGCCGCGCGAACGACTTGATTTCGAGCGCAAGCTGTTCTTCAGCACGCCATATACGATGGGTCAGCGTCGCTTGTTGCAAGAAGTACAATCCACGCCGTTGTGCGTCGGCGTCAGCGGCTTGGTGCCATGTGTGGAAAATCGCCGCTGGACGGTGGGTGGCGTGACCTACGTGACGCTGAACGTTCAGGGGTCTTGCAATAATCTTTGCGACGTCGGACCCGATTTAGCGGAGTATACGGCGCGCAATCACGCCAATATCGTTTGGCTGCAGGAAACGTTTGCGGTGGCGAAAGCGCGCAATTCGGCGGCGGTAATGATTATCGCGCAAGCAAATCCGGGTTGGGATTTATCGGACCCTACCCGCGCACCGTTGCGCGACCCGAAAACCCTGGCGGAAACAGATGGCTTGCCTGATGGTTATCAGGAATACTTGATTGCATTGCGTAACGAGGTAATCGGGTTTCGTAAGCCGGTTGCCTATGTTCATGGCGATTCGCATTACTCGCGCATTGACCGTCCACTACTCGATTCGCAAGGCCGCCGCCTGGAAAACTTTACGCGCGTTGAGACCTTTGGCGATAACCAAGGTAATGGCACCAACGACGTGCAATGGATCAAAGTCAAGATTGATCCGCGTAGCCGCGAGGTCTTCTCCTATCAAGCGCAGATTGTGCCGAGTAACCGCGTGGCGGTGCCAGCACCGTAGCCTCATCACAAATAGGCCCGAGGTCATTCCTTTCGCTCTTCTCTTGGAGGAGCGGAAGGCCTTGAGTTAAGTATGTTCTTTGGAGGCGGTCGAGCGTGCTACCCTTGCGCCCCACAAAAGCCTGGTAGGTAACTGGCCTGCGCGCGATGCGCGAGTTTGAGCGCTTTCGCCGCCGCCCTGCCAAAGTCATCCTTGAGTAATGCTGCATCGATTCGATGCCGGAAAAAGTCTGCCCATAGAAACTCAGAATAGGGCACGTCAGTTTTTGCGTAGCCACCTAACCTTCGAACCGCACCGGCTAGTGAACGATACGGGTCGTCCTTGAGTTTTACAATTGTTTTGGGGATATCGCCATAGTCACCGCGTTGACCATTAGCATTGAAAGGATGTAGCCAATTGCGGCTATCCATAAACGTTAAGAAGGTTCGCTGATCGAGGTGATTTAGTCGCGCTACGACACTGACCAACACATGCTCAACGCCTTCCTCGAGTAGCGCTCGAGTCAAATGGTGATGATCGATCATCCATGGCACGTTTTTCGGTCCGATCACCACAGGGATCATATGACTGCCGAGAAAGTCGGGGCCATCTTTCTCGAGCCGGCCATGCCATTGAGCGCGTTTGTCCGCGACTTCCGCAAACCCGATCGTCATTTGTGTGGGGCGCAAATCCGCAATTGCGACAGGACGTACAAGGGGTTCCATTAAACTACGAGGCATGTGTCTACTCGCAAGTCTGAATAAAATCGACGGCGTCAGTATCGCAAAATTTAGCCCGCCTTGCCACTGCCACTTGTCGTAATGCGATCATTCACTCGGACTAACGCAGTACCAAGCCGGCTCGAGAATGGACGCAAATTTTTCTTACTGGTTCTCCCACAACCAATCACCGTCGGGCAAAATGGCCCGACGGTGGTTGGTTGATCTTCGCAACACGATACTAACGGCGCTCAATACCCTCGCGCTCAATTTCTTTCCCGATCTCGTCAATCTCGGCACGATTCAAAATGCCACCCATGGCCGGATCACTAATGCTATCTTTGCCATTCTCAACGTGACCGGCTAGACGGTATTCAAAACTCGTGTCGCCGAGTACGGTAATGACGAAATCATACCAACCGAAAATGTGGCCGAGTCGCCAATATTCGGATGTTACTTCACTCGGCTTGAGGGATAGCTCGATTTTTTTGCCGGTGTATTTATCCAGCACGATGATCTTGAGAACCTGCGATCCACGGTTTGCGATATTCAGCGTGATTCCGTTTCCACGTTCGTCGTAAATCGCACGAATATCAAGCTGCGTGTTGACGGGACCTACCGTGCTGCCCTTAAATCCGCGCAGAAAACCATTTGGACCATGGACCGTTAAATCGTAGCCCGAGCTACCGAACGTCCACGTATCGAACAGTGGCTTATTCGGCTCAAGCGTATAACTACGTGGGATTTGCGCCTGGTCGCGGGAACGTACGTGGAAAACGGCAGTGGCGCTGCCCGTGTTGCCGAAATCAATGCGGAAAGTACCATCCGACGCTTGAACCATCCCGTGCGCGTGCAGTGCATAAGGCAAGGTACGAGCAGGACGCACACCGCGTTCCTGGATTGGGATCGCCTGAGTCGTTGGCGCGACAACATTGAAATCCGGATGAAACTGATAGTCGGTTGGCTTGAAGCTATCGGTGCCCGGCAAGACAATCCGGCGATACGCGTTCGGTTTTGCGAAATTAAATGTGCTGGTTAGGTCGCCCGCAACCGCACGGCGCCACGGCGTAATGTTGGTTTCCTTGAGCAGGCCTGGGTGCTCGTCACCAAAACGCGCCTCGATAAATTTGATCAGCGACGTGTGGTCGAACACCTGTGAGTTCACGTAGCCACCCTTGCTCCAAGGGGAAACCACGATCATGGGCACACGCATACCTAATCCATACGGCGCGCTCGGATGACTTGAATCCCCTGGAAATATTTCGTTAGTGATTTCAACCGTCGACAACCCGTTGGCGCGCGTTTGCGGTGGCGTCGGAGGAACTTGATGATCGAAGAAGCCGCCTTCCTCGTCGTAATTAATGAATAGTGCGGTCTTGCTGAAAAGCTCTGGGTTGGACGCTAAGATGTCGATGAATTGCGAGATATACCAGGCGCCGTAATTGGTGGGCCAATTGGGGTGTTCGGAATAGGCTTCCGGTGCGGCGATCCACGACACTTGCGGCAGCTTACCTAGCCGGACGTCCTCACGAAATACGTCTAACAGTCCGACGGGATCGCGCTGTTTCGAAAAGATGTTGGTACCGGTTTTTGCTTTGTCGGCAAGCGGGTTGCCGGGCAACGCATTCTGATATTGATGAAAATAAAGCAGTGAGTTATCGCCGTAGTTGCCAATGTACGGATCATCACCTGTCCAACCCCAAAATCCGGCGGCGTCGAGACCCCGGCCGATGTCCTGATAAATCTTCCAGGAGATGCCGGCTCGCTCAAGGCGCTCCGGATAGGTTGACCAATCGTAACCCGCTTCTGCGTTGGTGATAACGGGTCCGCCGGCCAAGCCGTCGTTACCTAGCCAACCGGTCCACATGTGATAGCGATTTGGGTCTGTTGGGCCCATTACCGAACAATGGTATGCATCGCATATCGTAAAAGCGTCGGCTAACGCAAAGTGATAGGGGATATCTTTCCGAGTATGGTACGTCATGGCGGTAACGCCTTTGTTCGGCACCCACTGATCGTGTTTACCGGCATTCCACGCCGCGTGGGTATCGTTCCAGCCGTGCGGTGGATCGGGAAGAAATGTTTTCCCTAAATTGTCGACGTTAGGACGAAATGGCAACACATATCCGGCGCCATTGGGCTGGTACCAAACCGGCTTACCAGACGCGAGCGACACGGCGCGCGGATCATTGAATCCGCGAACGCCTTTTAACGTACCGAAGTAGTGATCGAACGATCGATTCTCCTGGGTCAGGATGATGATGTGTTCGACATCGGCAATCGTTCCCGTGCGGTGGTGCGCCGGGATAGCAAGTGCGCGGTTAATGGACGCGGGCAGCGACGCTGCCATCGCCCCGGACGCGACCATTTTTAGAAAATTACGACGTTCAGAATTACTCATGTACCCTCCATTAAATAGACTTCGTGGGCAGTAAAAGTCGCCATATCAAATGAATACGGCGGGAAAATCTAATGTAATCGAATTTATTTTTTTGCTTCGTCGTCATCCCGATCATCGTGATCGAAAAGCCGAAATGCGACATCTAGAGGACTATCAAGGCGGATCTTAAGGAATTCTGTATTGTCGGAATTTAAATTACGTCCACCGGCACCAGGATAGTTATTGTCATTGATGACCAACAAGGTCGACGGATCAAGAATCAACACGCTTTCAATTGTCACGAACGGAAACGTGAAGACCGTGCTGCCGTCGCCGTTCAAATCATGCGGATCGTTGATATTCATCAAGTCGACAAGTTCGGTCTTGCGCACGAATCCACCACTGGCAACACCTTCAAGATCGATGACGAATATTTTTTTGAAGGGTGTTCCGCCAGCGGTGGCGGTCGCACCATTTCGTTCGATCACTAGAAATTGGTGTTCGTTGATCGCCGTCATATCGCCAATGTTGGTGCCGCTTGCGTCCAACTGATACAGCCAATTATTCTTCGTATAGGCTTTCGTTATGATATCGAATTCGTTGATGCGCAGAACCTTGTTGACACTGCCGTTAATCGCGTTGTCGCCGGCGACGGTGCCTTCGAGCAAGGTATAGAGCTTCTTGCCTTTGGGGTCGATGGCCATACCCTCAAAACCGCGCGATTGACCTAGATTAGGCGTTTCGCTACCTAGGTAGGGATTCTGCGGCGACTTCACTTCGGCGCCAACGCTGGTGGATCCGGGCGGCACGATATTCGGTGTACGAATCTCGCGGCGCAATACTTTGCCGCTCGAATCGGTTTCCAACAAAAACGGACCGAACTCTTCGCCGAACCAGAAGTGGCCTTTACGATCAACGCGCACCGACTCGATGTCAAAATCGGCACCCGTCAACAGACGGCCCGCTTGGATTGCCGGATCAACTGGAATATTGTTGGTCCCGTTGGGATAAAACGCCATTGCGGCAACGATCTCGAAACCGAGTTTACGGTTGGGGTCGCGTAAGTTAATGAAGCTAGATTTGTTAAACGACGCAAGGGCTTGGCCGGATTCGAAATCTGCTGGACTCACTGAACCACTCCCGGTAACGCCGCTACCATTCCAAACCTTGAAGTCCTGACGCACGGCGTAAATTCGAAGCAGCGCATCGGCTGAATTGTTCTTAGCGCCGAATCCATTGTCTGGCATCACGTAGAAAGAGTAGGCAGTCGGGCCTTGTAGGACGGCCGAGATACCTTGTACCGGCTGTTTGCCGATCAATGGCAGCGAGTTACCACCGGCACCGGGTCCCGCAAACTGCCCGGAGGTTGGGCCGTCGGCAAAGGTGTTCGCGGGCAGCAGCGCGAAACCGATTAATTCGTTCGCATTCGCGGCGGTTAATGGAAGCATAAGACTGCTGGCCGATAACAGCGCAACGCATACCGAGTTGCTCAATGAATTTAATTTCAACATTTCATTCGCCCGAGTTCGATAAAGATAGAAACATCCGCATGTTGACTGCCGCCGGAAAACGCTGGTCGACTTTCGTGATACTAGGTTTCGATCGTTACGGAACGATGACGCAAGCGAACTATTTTGCTTGGCAAAGACAGGAGCTTTATTGTGGCGGGATGATGCGACTCGTGTCGAAACGCCAATACTCGAGCACAAAACCGCTCCTGGACTGCGCGGAGGTTCCTTCACAGAAATGTCAAAATAATTTTCTACACTCGTGCGTCAGAAGTCTTCCAACGGGAACCATCACCAATTTTTTCCGGAGGCCGCATGAGTAAGAGTCGATTGCGCACGAATCATTTCAGAATTGTTTTCTTAGAAGGCCGCGCTGGCGCTTGTGCCTACGCATTTTTTGTTTTTTTTACCCCTGGAGGAATCATATGAAACGTAGCACCCAACTTGTGGGCGGACTTATTGCGCTGCCTCTCGCTTTGTCCGTCATGGACGCTTTCGCGGTCGATCTTACCCCCGTCCTGACGGCGAATACCAAGGCTGTCGGCTTCGCTCGCGCCAACGCATTGTCATCCGAATTGGCCGAAATCGTCGTCGCTCGCGGCGCAACGGCGCTGGAAAATCCTAGCACCGTCGCCAGCTACTACGGCTACAACAACAATGGACCGATGGTCCCCGCACCCGGTGACGCGCAAACGGCGACCCACGATGTCGAAGCGAGCAAGACCGAACCCGACAAGAACACTTACCTAGTTTTGGACGGCCAACACGGCGCGGATGCCAAGTACGACTACGGTACCCGCTTTCTGTTTCAAGGCCGCGAGCAAGGTGTAAGCGGCTATATCACGCGTATCAATCTGGATGCTGATAAGGACCATCGCGTTACTTTGCTTGCCGATAAAGACCTTAACGGCAAGCCGCTTCCCGCCATCGACGGATCGACTTGGTATCCTTGGTCGCAGCGTTTGCTTTTCACCGCCGAGGGCGGCCCCAATGGAGGTGTGTGGCAAGCAACGCCGGACTTCCCGTCGACCGTGGAAGACGTTTCCGGCGCGCTCGGCCGCGGTGGGTATGAGGGAATTCAGGCGGACTCATTCGGCAACCTGTGGATCGTCGAAGATGTCGGCGGGACCACGGTCTCGCCCGGCGGACGCCGGCCGAACAGCTACCTGTTTCGCTTCGTTCCGAAGAACGCGCTCGACTTGAAAATGGGCGGAAAACTGCAAGTCTTACAGGTGATGTCCCTGGCCCACGCCGGTGCGATCGTTTGGAATCCCGACGCCGCCGCTTCGATTCTTTCTCAGGACGCGAAAGATTTGCATACGTATGGCAAAGTATTCGACACGCAGTGGCTCACCATTCATGACACCGATGTCAACGGAAACACGCCGTTCGATACGAACGCGCTCGCTCGCGCTGCCGGGGGGACGCCGTTCAAACGCCCGGAGAATGGTGTGTTCCGCCCCGGGACGCGTTTTCGCGAGTTCTACTTTACCGAGACCGGCGACACTAATGCCAATACGCAAGCGGGTTCTACATTCGGTGGCTTCGGTGGACTATTTAAACTCGCGCAGCGTTCGCCCGCGGACAATCAGGGCAAGCTCTCGGTGTTTTACGTAAGCGATGTCGTGCACACGGGTTTCGACAACATCCAGTTCTTGACCGATGACCAATTGGTTGCCGTGGAAGACGCCGGCGATAATCTACACGCGCAGCGCAATGCCCTGGACTCGGGCTTCGTGTTCGATGCGCGCGCCGACTACAGCAATGCGGCCAATCAACCCAAGCGCTTTCTGGCGCAAGGCCGCGATGCCTCCGCCACCATCGACTCGGGACTTTCCGGTAGCCCTGGATTTAAGAATGACGGCGACAATGAAATCACCGGTTTTCATGTCTCCGATGGCGACCCCTCGCCAAATGGCATTTTGGGTGCAAAGAAACCCAGGCCTTTCAAAGACGGCTGGCACGTGTTCTATACCCAGCAACACGGCGACAACGTGACTTACGAAATTATTCGTAGCGGAAGACGCGTGGGAAGCGACGACTAGTCGAAAACAAGTCCGGGCGCCGCCGCCATGGTTGTGCCCCGACTTTCAATGCCAAAATGTTTCCCCGAATAATGCTAGATGCGACCACGGTCGCCCCTGATACAGAAAAAATCGCCCGCTGGTGTTTTGCGGCAAATATGGCTTGATGTTTTCATCGTGGTCGTCAACGACCCCGTTGTCACAGGCCCAGCCGACCGGCCTGGCCGTGCGTGTGTCATAGATGAGGCTGTAAAGATTTTTGTTTAGCTCAAATTTTCTTAGCAACTTAATTTAAACTGGACCGGGACCCTCCGCTCGCCAACGGCGGGAATTGAAGTAGGTGCAGACCTTGCATTTTTAATTGCCACGGTCGGCAATTGGCCGCGAGTTAGAATCGCTCAACCAATGGTGAGCGACAACTCTACAATTCATTTTTGTCGTTCGACATAAATCCACAACATCAGCCTACTCAATCCTGCAAAAACACAGACCCATCAGACCTTTTTGTCGTCAGCATCG
>JANLQC010000576.1:0-4198 GCA_031367575.1 Betaproteobacteria bacterium
CGACTTCGTCGAAATGTTCGTCGGAGTCGGTGCGGCGCGCGTGCGCGACATGTTCGAGCAGGCGAAGAAAAATTCGCCGTGCATTGTATTCATCGACGAGATTGACGCGGTCGGTCGTCAACGTGGCGCGGGCCTCGGCGGCGGCAACGACGAGCGCGAACAAACGTTGAATCAACTGCTGGTCGAGATGGATGGTTTTGAAGCCACTGTTGGCGTGATCGTGATTGCCGCGACCAATCGTCCCGATGTGCTCGACCCCGCGCTGCTGCGTCCCGGCCGCTTTGATCGCCAGGTGGTGGTGCCGCTGCCGGATATTCGCGGCCGCGAACAAATTCTGTTGGTGCATATGCGCAAAGTGCCGATCGGGCCGGATGTCGAGGCCTCCGTCATCGCGCGCGGCTGCCCCGGATTTTCCGGTGCGGATTTGGCAAACCTGGTGAACGAAGCGGCCTTGTTCGCCGCACGCGGCGGCAAGCGCCTGGTCGATCACGAAGACTTCGAGCGCGCCAAGGACAAGATCATGATGGGCGCGGAACGCCGCTCGATGGTGATGACCGAGGAAGAGCGATTGAACACCGCGTATCACGAATCCGGCCATGCGATTTTGGGCTATATTTTGCCGAAGAGCGATCCGGTGCATAAAGTCACGATCATCCCGCGCGGACGCGCCTTGGGCGTGACCATTCAGTTGCCCGAGCAGGATCGCTACGCCTATGACCGCGTGTATTTGTTGAGCCGCATTGCGGTGCTGTTTGGCGGCCGTATCGCCGAAGAGATTTTCATGAATCAGATGACAACCGGCGCGTCAAATGATTTTGAGCGCGCCACCCAACTGGCGCGCGATATGGTCACGCGTTACGGTATGTCGGACGCGATGGGCACCATGGTGTATGCCGAAAATGAAGGCGAAGTTTTTCTTGGCCGCTCGGTAACACGCCAGACCAATGTTTCGGAAGAAACGATGCGCAAGGTAGATGCGGAAATCCGCCGCATTATCGACGAGCAATACAAGCTCGCCCGCAAGTTGATCGAAGAAAATCGCGATAAAGTCGAGGCCATGGCGAGAGCATTGCTGGAGATTGAAACCATCGATGCCGACCAGATCAAGGACATCATGGAAGGCCGTCCGCCGCGCGCCCCCAAGCCTTCGTCAATTGCCTTCAAGCCAAAACGCGATGGAGAAGATGGCAACAAGCCGGAACCGGCCAAGACCGAACCGGCGGCGGCGGAAGGACATTGATCCATTGACATGTTATTTTTGCGGGCGGCCAATGTGCCGCCCGTTTTGTTTTAATGCGGACGTCTGCTCCGACGTCAAATTTAATCTCATCCTGAGCGCAGTGAAGGATCTTGTTGTCACCAGTTCCTTCGCTCGGCTCAGGATGACATGGGTCGCTCGTTGGATATCATGAAGCAACTTCTCTGCGGAAAATTCACTCTCAAGCTTGATCGCCCGCTGGTCATGGGCATCGTCAACGTCACGCCGGATTCATTTTCGGACGGGGGCAAATTTTTCGCGCGCGATTCTGCGATTGCCCACGCGCGACAACTGATTGAAGACGGTGCCGACATGCTCGATATCGGTGGCGAATCGACCCGGCCCGGTGCCGCGCCGGCGGGCTTGCAGGAAGAGCTGGATCGGGTGATGCCGGTGCTGGAAGCGGTGCGCGATAACGGCGTGCCGATTTCCATCGACACGCAAAAACCCGAGGTGATGAAAGCCGTCATTGCGGCAGGCGCATCGATGATCAACGACGTGAACGCGTTGCAGGCGGAGGGCGCAATTGACGCGTGCCGGCATTCGTCAGTCGCGGTGTGTTTGATGCACAGACAAGGCACGCCCGCGACCATGCAATTGCAGCCAGAATACGATGACGTGGTGGGTGAAGTCAGCGCGTTTCTGCGTGCGCGTGCCAGTGCCTGCGAGCGCGCGGGAATTTTGCCGACGCGCATCGTGATCGATCCCGGTTTTGGTTTTGGCAAGACGGTCGAACACAATTTCACGTTGCTGCGCGAACTGATTTCGCTGGTGCAGTTTGGCTACCCGGTATTGGCGGGTTTTTCGCGCAAGAATTCTCTTGGTACGGTTACCGGTCGCCCGGTCGAGGCGCGATTGGCGGCCAGTCTTGCGGCGGCGATGATTGCGGCGCAAAACGGTGCGACAATTCTGCGGGTACATGATGTGGCCGGGACGGTGGATGTGTTGAAGGTGTTGGCGGCAACAAGCAGGTAGATTTGCAAATGAAAGTCCAGCACTGGAGCGGGTTTTCAGACGAAAATGCCCGTGAAGCCGCGCCAGTGCTTGAGTATGTGAATACGAAACAACGATTTATTTCTGTATTTCGTCATTCCGGCGCAGTGACCAAATCGCGCCGGGACGACGGGCCATTAGCCGTCCCAAAGAACAATCATCGCGTGGAGAGACTCTGAAATGAATCGCAAATATTTTGGTACCGATGGCATTCGCGGACGCGTCGGCGATGCGCCGATCACGCCGGATTTTGTGTTGCGCCTCGGCTATGCGGCCGGCTGCGTGCTGGCGCAGGATCGCAGCGACGGAAAATCGCGCCCCACCGTCATCATCGGCAAGGACACGCGCATCTCCGGCTACATGCTGGAAAGCGCGCTGGAGGCGGGGTTCTCGGCGGCCGGCGTGGATGTGCTGCTGATCGGCCCGATGCCAACCCCGGGAGTTGCGTACCTCACGCGCGCGTTGCGATTGTCGGCGGGCGTGATGATCTCGGCATCGCATAATCCGTTCGATGACAACGGCATCAAATTTTTCTCCGCCGACGGCCTTAAATTGCCGGACAAGGTTGAGCAGGAAATTGAAGCGTTGCTTGATAAGCCGATGGTGACGCTGCAATCGATTCACTTGGGCAAAGTGCGGCGCGTGGAAGATGCGGCGGGTCGCTACATCGAATTTTGCAAAAGCACGTTCCCTCGCACGCTCGATTTGCGCGGCCTGAAACTGGTGGTCGACAGCGCGAACGGTGCCTCGTGGGATATTGCGCATCACGTATTCCGCGAGCTCGGTGCCGAGGTGATTGCGATCGGCAATCAGCCGGATGGCACCAATATCAACGACGATGTCGGCGCGACGCATCCGGCGGCGATGTGCGCGGCGGTGAGAAAACACGGTGCCAGTTTTGGTCTGGCACTCGATGGTGACGCGGATCGATTGGTCATGTGTGACGCCGATGGCACGCTGTTCGATGGCGATCAACTACTTTACGCAATGGTCAAGGATCGCCATGCGCGCGGCGTGTTCCAGGGCGGCGTGGTCGGCACGCTGATGACCAATCTGGCGCTCGAGCAGCAATTTATCAAGATGGCAATTCCGTTTGACCGCGCCAAAGTGGGCGACCGTTACGTGATGGAAATGCTCGCCGAAAAAGGTTGGGAATGCGGCGGCGAAAATTCCGGGCACCTGCTTTGCCTCGAAAAGCACACCACCGGCGACGGCATTATTTCCGCGTTGCAGATTCTCGGTGCGTTAAAACGCAGCAACCAATCGCTGGCGCAATTCACGGCCGAACTGACACTATTTCCACAGGTGCTGGAAAACGTTCGACTGCCGAATAAATTCAATTTCACCGCCAGCGCGCCGGTACAACAGGCGGTCAAGGCGGCCGAAGCGGAGTTGGCCGGGGAAGGCCGCGTATTGCTGCGCGCTTCCGGCACCGAGCCGGTGATTCGCGTGATGGTGGAGGGGCGCGATGGCGTGTTGGTGAAACGTCTGGCCGGCGAGATTGGGCGGGTGGTGAAATCGGCGGCGGCGTCCGCGTTGAAAGTCTGAACCTGAACGAGTGGCACAGTTAAAAGATTGGCGCGATTGTGGTCACTGCCAGGATTTTTTGCGCACCGCAATTTTTTTCAGTGAATTCGCGAACCGAATGGCGTGCGATGAATGCAATGAAACGTCCACGCGTTCACACCTAGTCGGAGGTCTGGCCAGAGATGTGCGCAATTGCGGGGATTCTAAGTGCGGCCAACGGTCGTCCGCCTGAACGTCATGAACTCGCGGCGATGGTTGGCCGCCTGCATCATCGTGGGCCCGACGGCACCGGATTTTTTCTGGAGGGTCGGTTCGCCATGGCGCACGCGCGCCTCAGCATCATCGACCTGGCCGGCGGTCAACAACCGATCCACAACGAAGACCGCAAAATCTGGCTGATCTTCAACGGCGAGATTTTCA
>JANLQC010000579.1:0-3558 GCA_031367575.1 Betaproteobacteria bacterium
CGGGATTGCCGGCAGGTGTCACGGTCAATACCGGCAATGGTTTGATTTCGGGTAGCCCAACGGTATCCGGCGTTTTCAATGCCACGGTCAGCGCGACCAATGCCGGCGGCACCGGCAATCTCGGCGTCACCATCACCATCAATCTGGTGGCACCGGTCATCACCAGCAGCAACATGGCAAGCGGCAATGGCGGACAAGCGTTCACATATACGATTACCGCCAACAATTTACCGGCGAGTTTCAACGCGACCGGATTGCCCGCCGGACTCTCCGTGAACACCGGCTCCGGACTCATTTCGGGTACACCCACCGTAACCGGCGTGTTCAACGCAATGATTTCCGCCATCAACACGGCAGGAACCGCGAATCAGGCATAGACCATCACGATCGCCTTGGTTGCGCCGGTCATCACCAGTTCGCTTACGTCAAATGCGACCTCCGGCGCAGCGTACACGTACACCATTACCGCCAACAATCTCCCGGCCAGTTTCAACGCCACCGGACTGCCGACCGGCCTGTCAATCAACACCATGACGGGCGTTATTTCAGGGACGCCGGTGGTTGCGATGGGTGGCCCGGTGAACGTGATGATCTCGGCCACCAACGCCACCAATACCGATACCAAAACATTGGTGCTGACGGTATCGCTCAATGCACCCACCATCACCAGCGCGAACAGCGCCGGCGGGACTTCCGGTTCACCGTTCAGTTTTCAAATTATCGCCACCGATTTTCCGACCAGTTATGCGGCAAGCGGATTACCGGCGGGGCTAACCATCAACACCATGACGGGCCTGATTTCCGGCACCTCGACGGTGGTAATGACGAGCATGTTCCCGGTAATGGTCACCGCGACCAATGGCAGCGGCACTTCGCCAACCCAGACACTGACCATTACCATCACCCTTGCCGCACCGGTCGTTACCAGCGGTGCAACGGCGAGTGGAACGGTGGCGTCACCATTCAGCTATCAAATCACCGCCAGCAGTGTTCCGGCGAGCTTCGCCGCGACCGGACTGCCTGCGGGGCTATCGGTCAACACCGCGACCGGTTTGATTTCCGGCACGCCGATCACCAATGGCACTTCAAGCGTGATGGTGTCCGCGACCAACGCCAGCGGCACCGGGTCGAAAGCGGTCACGGTGACGATTGCCAACCAGCCACCGCCAACGGCCAGTGGATTCGCATCTAACGTTGCGTTTAATGCGACGGGAAGCATCGATTTGAGCGTCGGCATATCGGGTGCTGTCACCAGTGTGGCCATCACCACCCAACCGACCAAGGGAACGCTGGTATTGAATGGCTTCATCGTGACCTACACCCCGAACCCCGGCTATTTCGGCCCCGACAGTTTTGCCTTCACCGCGACCGGCCCGGGCGGAACGTCCGCACCGGTGACGGTCTCCATCGTGGTCGCCACCCCACCGGCACCAACGGTGAGTGCGCGAACCGCGAACGTATCATTTGAGACGGTTACGTTGATTGATCTGTCCTCATCCATTGCCGGTGTATCGACGTCAATTGCCATCACCACACCACCGACCAATGGCACCGCCACCGTCAACGGCAAAGTCGTGACGTACACGCCAAAGGCCGGATATTTCGGTGATGACAGTTTCAGTTTCACCGCCACCGGCCCGGGCGGAACCTCGATGCCGGCGACGGTGAGCATCACTGTCACGACATTGGCCCCGACGGCCACCGGTGTCAATTTCATCCTGCCATTGAACACACCGACCACCCTTGATCTGGCCCCGTTCATCAAAGGCTCCGCCATTTCCGGTATAGCGATGGTGGGTGCACCAAAATTCGGCACCGTCACGGTCAACGGCACCAAAGTGACGTATACGCCGAAAGCCGATTTCTTCGGCGCGGATACGTTTACCTATTCCGCGTTCGGCAACGCCGGTACGTCGCCGGCCGCGACGGTACGAGTGACGGTGGTGGGCCGACCGGATCCATCAAAAGATACGCGCGTGACCGGTTTGATTGCCGCGCAGACCGACAGCGCACAACGCTTCGCGCGCGCGCAAATCACCAACATTCAGGGCCGCATGGAATCGTTGCACCGCAGCGGTGAAAATGGCGTTGCACCGCCGCCCGGCAGCGCGCCTGAGGCAACACCAACGCCAGCGGCGCGTCCTGCGGCAGTGGCGGCGTTGCCTGAGCAGATAAAACAAGTTGATGCCAACGCGCGTGCCAACGCCTATCAAGCGGCCACATATGCAGGCCCGACGCCAGTGGGTGGCGCGTTGCCGTTTGTGAATGAATTGGCGGGACTGCTTTCAACGGGATCGATCAATGTCGCGAGTTTGGCGACGGCGGCGACCGGCGATGGTATTTCTTCGGGTGCGGGTGCAACGACCGGGATGGGTCCACCGAGTTTCTGGATTTCCGGGGTGGTCAATTTCGGTTCGCGGGTCGCGAACAGCAATCGCGGCCAACTCGATTTCACCACCGACGGCATCAGCGTTGGCGTTGACCGGCGCATCAGCGGCAAATTGGCGGCGGGCGTGGGGGCAGGCTTTGCGCGCGACCGCACCGATGTCGGCAGCGATGGCACCAGCAGCCGCGGCAAAGGCGCGTCGCTGGCGGCGTACGCCAGCTATCATCCGACCCCCAACACGTTTGTCGATGGACTCATCGGCGCAGGTTCGCTCAATTTCAAAACGCAGCGTTTTGTCGCGCCCATTGAATCGATTGCAAGCAATGATCGCAGCGGCCGCCAATTATTTGCATCCCTCGCCGCAGGCTATGAGTATCGCGACCGCGGTTACCTGCTGTCCCCTTATGGACGGCTGGATTATTCGTCGGATCGCCTGAATCAAAGCACCGAGACCGGTGCCGGACAATATGCCCTGAGCTATTTCAGCCAGACCACACCGTCGTTGCAAGGCGTTGTCGGGTTGCGCGCTGAAATGTTGAACCCGACCAGCTACGGTTGGGCGGCACCGCGCGCGCGTGTCGAATACCGGCGCGAATTTCAGGGCGAACGCGATGCGTCGATCGCCTATGCCGATGTCATTGGCGGGCCACGCTTCATCATCAACAGTGGCGCACTCGCGCGCAATTCACTGGTCGCCGGCATCGGTGCCGATTTTATCCGTCGCGGCGGATTGAAGATTGGCTTTGATTATCAGTTGCAACACAATTTTTCGCGCGATTCGGTGCAGGGTATCCGCCTGAATTTCTCGCAGGATCTCGATGCGTTGGGTTCGCCTTTTGCGGTGCGCGGCTTCTTCACGATTCCGAAAAAACCGGAAGGCATTCAGTTCGATGCCGGCTATGCCTTCGACCGCAACGTCTCGCGATCAAAAGCGGAAGCCGACAAACGCTATGACCGCATCAGCAGCGTCAACATAGGCAAAGGCTTCAAATTCACCTTTGAGGGCGATGACAATCCGCGCGAAAATTTGCGTGCAACCGTGACGGTCACGCTCGGTGCCGAGCGCACGCTGTTGTTTTCGATCAGAGGACGCGGGCCGAAGTAGCGAAGCCGCAACGCACCTTCCCATGGGCCCAGTTGATCGAGCGTCAGCGCGAGCTGGCCGACGCCTT
>JANLQC010000587.1:0-2697 GCA_031367575.1 Betaproteobacteria bacterium
CGCCGAACTCTTTCTTGGAAATGCCGGCACGGCAGTCCGGCCGCTGACCGCCGCATTGGCCCTGAGTGACGGAAATTACTCGCTACGCGGCGTCGCACGCATGCATGAACGACCGATCAGCGATCTGGTCGATGTGCTAAAAATGCTGGGTGCCGAAGTGCGTTACCTCAACACATCGGGATTCCCGCCCTTGCAGATTTCACCGCGCGCCGAACGCAGCGCCTCCACCGTTTCAATTCGTGGCGATGTCTCCAGCCAATTCCTGTCGGCACTGCTGATGGCGTTGCCGATGCTGAAACGCAATGTGCGGATTGAAGTCATCGGCGATTTAATATCAAAACCGTACGTTGAAATCACCTTGAATTTGCTCGCGCGCTTCGGCGTGAATGTGAAGCGCGACGGCTGGCGCGCGTTTGTTGTGTCCGCAGAAAGCCGCTATCAAAGCCCGGGCACGATCAATGTCGAAGGAGATGCATCGTCGGCGTCGTATTTTCTTGCCGCCGGTGCCATTGCCGGCGGCCCGGTGCGGGTCCATGGTGTAGGCAAAACCAGCATACAAGGCGATGTGCGTTTTGCCGATGCGCTGGCACGGATGGGGGCACGCATTGAGATCGGAGATAGCTGGATGGAAGCAAGCGCGCCCGCGACCGGAAGACTGACGGCCATCGATGCCGACTTCAATCACATTCCGGACGCGGCCATGACCATCGCGATCCTCGCGCTGTTTGCCGAGGGCACCAGTGTTCTCCGCAACATCGCAAGTTGGCGCGTGAAAGAAACTGACCGGATCACCGCGATGGCAACCGAATTGCGCAAGCTCGGTGCCAGCGTCGAAGAGGGCGCCGATTTCCTGCGCATTACGCCGCCTGAACACCTGACCGCCAACGCGAAAATAGATACCTATGATGACCACCGCATGGCGATGTGTTTTTCATTGGTGTCGTTGGGCGGCACGTCGATTACGATCAATGAACCGGGCTGTGTGGCGAAGACATTCCCCGCCTATTTCGATGTGTTGGCCACGTTGATTGCAGGCAAATCCGTTTGAACGCACCTTCAACCATTCCCGTGATTGCCATCGACGGCCCCACGGCATCGGGCAAAGGCACCGTCGCGCAAGGTGTTGCCGAGCGGTTGGGCTTTCATTACCTCGACAGTGGATCGCTCTATCGTTTGACCGCCGAAGCGGCCGCGCATGCGGGCGTTGAACTGAATGATGAATCCGGCCTGTCACAGGTGGCGGGTGCGCTCAATGTGCGTTTTGCCGATGGTCGGGTTTGGCTTGATTCGCGCGACGTCAGCGACGCCATTCGTACCGAAAGCGCAAGCCAAAATGCATCGCGCGTGGCGGCGTTTCCCGGGGTGCGGCAGGCCTTGTTGCAACGCCAGCAAGCGTTTCGCATGGCACCCGGATTGGTGTGCGATGGCCGTGATATGGGGTCAGTGGTCTTTCCGGACGCTACCGCCAAGTTTTTTCTCACGGCCAGCGTCAATGCCCGCGCCGAAAGACGCACTAAGCAGTTGAAACAAAAAGGAATGTCTGCGATAATAGCGGACGTTGTGAAGGAATTGCGCATTCGGGATGACAGGGATATGAACCGTCCGATTGCGCCACTGAAGCACTTTCCTGACGCCTATCTCATTGATACGACTGATATTTCTGCTGATGTAGCGGTGGAAAAAATACTCGGTTTGTACCAGAATCATCGCTAGGTGTTTGATCGAATGCAGTTTTTTCCCTGCTGTATCGGTCTGAATCTCGGGTCAGAAAGTTTCCGAAGCAGCGACGTTTTATGTAGCAAGACTTATGCAATTAGTCACTAGGTGCCGGTTTTCCAATAAACCAGCGTTTATCAACCATCGTCGTCCGCCCGGATGGCGATCCAACCGAAGGTGCAGTCTCCATGTCCGCATTAGCCCAAGCATTAAAAGCCCCGAAAGCCCCCAAGATTCCCCACCCCGTCGATAGTTTCGCCGCGCTGTTCGAGGAAAGTCTCACGCGCCAGGAAATGCGTATCGGCGAGATGATCACCGCCGAAGTGGTGCTGGTCGATCAAAATATCGTCGTGGTCAACGCCGGATTGAAATCCGAGAGCGTGATCCCGGTCGAAGAATTCAAGAATGACAAAGGCGAACTTGAAGTAAAAGTTGGCGACTTTGTCACGGTCGCCATCGAAGCGCTGGAAGACGGCTACGGTGCCACCAAACTCTCGCGCGAGCGCGCGAAAAAACTCGCCGCCTGGCACGAGCTCGATGTCGCGCTCGACAAAGGCACGATCATCACCGGCATGGTGTCCGGCAAGGTCAAAGGCGGCCTTACGGTCATGGTCAACGGCATTCGCGCCTTCCTGCCCGGTTCCCTGGTTGATACGCGCCCGATGAAGGACACCTCGGCATTCGAAGGCAAGGAACTCGAATTCAAAGTCATCAAACTTGATCGCAAACGCAACAACGTCGTGGTCTCGCGCCGCGCCGTGATGGAAGCGTCAGCCGGTGTTGAGCGTCAGGCACTGCTGCAAACCCTGAAAGAGGGTGCCATTGTCAAAGGTATCGTCAAAAACATCACCGATTACGGCGCGTTCGTGGATCTGGGCGGTATCGATGGACTGTTGCACATTACCGATCTCGCATGGCGTCGTGTCAAGCCTCCGTCCGAAGTCTTGAATGTCGGCGATGAAGTCGAAGCCAAGATCCTGA
>JANLQC010000597.1:0-1540 GCA_031367575.1 Betaproteobacteria bacterium
TGGCGATGATGCCGGTGGCACCCGCGACCACGCTCGGTGTGGCCGATGCCAGCGAACGCCCGACGCCAAGCTGGCCCGATGCATCATTCCCCCAATTGCGTACGGTACCATCGGCGTTGAGGGCGACGCTGTGGCTGCTGCCGGCACCAATTGACGGTGTTGCGGCGCTGGCCACGTATGGCGTGTTGCAAAGCGCAGCGGCCAATGCGAACGCGCACCACAATATGCGCCGCAGGATACTTGAATTCGCTTGCCTCAACTCGACCACGGAAATGCTCCTGAATTTGCCGATGGAATTAGTTTACTCCCGGTGCAAATTTCGGCACACATTTCCAATTGCTTGCGGTGGTCATGCCGCCTCCTTGGCAACGCACACCAAGTACGCCAATTATCGTTTCCGATCAGATGGTCGTGGATGGGCTCGCCGTGAGAAAATCCACCCTGCCGGATGGTGATTTCATAACAATCGGAAGAGTTCACTAGTGTCCCAACGTTTACCGAGCAATTGCAAATTGGCCTGCGCGCGTGGGACTTCCCCGGCGAGTAGGCACGCCAAAGATTGGGCCAAAGCGAACACGAATTCGACATCGACAACAAAACGAAATCGCAATACCACCAAACAAATCATATATTTACAGCGCGTCTCCGATCAAACGTTGGGACACTAGTGGGAAGAGTTAACAAAGTCTAGCACTGGCGGGCATTTCCAAGGCATTTATGCAGAAACGCCGCGCCAGTGCTAGAGTTTTACCTTTGAATAGGTCTATTTACCCTGTCATTCCCGCGAACGCGGGAATCCATTTGATGCGTCATGACAATGAGCGACGAATACATGGATTCCCGTTTTCACGGGAATGACAGGTAAATGGAAGTGCCCCTTACTGCATGAAGGTATTTCCCATGAACATCGCCACCACCCAGGAAATCATCGACGACATCCGCCTCGGCAAAATGGTGGTGTTGGTTGACGCCGAAGACCGCGAAAACGAGGGCGATCTGATTTTCGCAGCCGACCACGTCACAGCAGAAAAAATCAATTTTCTCGCGACTCACGGTCGCGGGTTGATTTGCATGCCGGTCACGGCGGAACATGCGAAGCAATTGAAATTGACACCGATGGCGGCAAAAAATCTCACCGTGCATGGCACCAATTTCACGGTGGCCATTGAAGCGGCGCAAGGTGTGAGCACCGGCATTTCGGCTGCGGATCGTGCGCACACGATCCGCGTCGCCACGCGCGCCAACGCGAAGCCGGAAGACATCGTGCAGCCGGGGCATGTGTTTCCGTTGGTTGCACAGCCGGGCGGCGTGCTGGCGCGCGCCGGCCACACCGAGGCGTGCTGCGATTTCGCGAAACTGGCCGGCTTGAATCCGTCCGCCGTGCTGTGCGAAATCATGAATGAGGACGGCACCATGGCACGGATGCCGGATCTGGTTCCATTTGCGGCGAAACATGGTTTGAAACTGGGCACCATTGCGGACTTGATTCGTTACCGCTCGATCAACGAAACACTGGTTGAACGCGTCTCGGAAAAAACCG
>JANLQC010000608.1:0-3636 GCA_031367575.1 Betaproteobacteria bacterium
CGACGCCTTACGACGCGTGGATGGAGTCCGAAGGCATTCCGGTTTTTCGCGATATCGGCATCAGCAAAGTGCAGAACCTGCCGCTGTTCCCGTGGAAACGCACCGGCGGAAACGGCCACTTCATCCAGCTTTACGGCACCGAAACCAAGTGGGGCTGCTACGTGGTGGAGATTCCGCCTGCGGGTGCGCTGAACGCAGAAAAGCACATGTTTGAGGAAATCTTCCTCGTCGTTGAAGGCCGCGGCACCACCGAAGTCTGGCAGGAAGGCGACACCAATAAACACGTTTTTGAATGGCAGAAAGGTTCGATGTTTTCGATACCCATGAACGCATGGCATCGTCTGGTGAATGCGACTTCCGGTGGCGCACTGTTGCTCGGTGGCACCACCGCACCCAATGTGCTGAACATGATCAACAACGCCGGTGCGGTGTTCGACAATCCCTTCATATTCCGCGACCGATTCAATGGCGCGGACGATTTTTTCAAAGCCAGGGACGAGATCGAACCCGATCCGGTACGCGGCCTCGCGATGCGCCGCACCAATTTCATCCCGGATGTGGTCAATTGCGATTTGCCGCTGGACAATCGGCGCTCGGTCGGCTGGCGCCGGGTTGAGCCGTTCATGACCAACAACCAGTTTTACTATTGGATCGGCCAGCATGAACAGGGCCGCTACTCCAAGGCCCACGCGCACACGTCCGCCGCCGTGCTGATTTGCCTAAAGGGTGCAGGCTACACCTATAGCTGGCCGGAGCGCTGCGGCACGACACCATGGAAAGATGGCCACGCCGACGAAGTGCGCCGCCTCGACTATGAGCCGGTCGGTTTGGTGACGGCCGCGCCGGGCGGCGCGCGCTGGTATCACCAGCATTTCAGCGCCGGTGCCGATCCGTTGCGCCTTACCGCATGGTTCGGCCCGCACAATCCCGGCCGCGATCCGGGCGCGCCGGGTGCCAAGCATACCGACTACACCGCCATCGACGTAAACCAGGGCGGCACCGCGATTCCGTATTGGATGGAGGATCCGTTTTTGCGCAACGAATACGAGGCCAAGCTGAAAGCCAATGGCGTCGGCAATCGGATGGATCCATCGTGGTATGAAAAGCCGACCGATGCGGACACGAAGAAGACGGTTGTGTAGCACCGAGCCCGCAGGATGGGTGGAGCGACGCGATACCGATCGTGTGTTCGAACGACATTGATGGGTATCGCTTCGCTCCACCCATCCTACAACAGGGATTTCGATTTGAATATCGAACGCGTGGCGGGAATTTCGCCATGAGCGACTCCACTATTGAAGACCTCGACAGCCGCACGTCAGGCACCCACACTGAAACCATCGGTGGCCGGGTATTCTTCAGCAATGTTCGGCGCAGCCTCGAAGTCGAAGATGAGATTCTGCTGATCAGTGTCGGCGTTGATATCGGTTCCTCGACATCACACCTCGTTTTCTCGCGCCTGTTGCTGGAGCGGCTCGACAATCGTTACGTCGTCTCAAAGCGCGAGGTCGTTCACGAGTCTGATGTGCTGCTCACGCCCTATGCCGCCGATCAAACCATTGACGCCGTCGCGCTGGGTGCATTCATCGATGCGCAATATGAGATGGCAAAAGTTGATCCGCTCGCCATCGACACAGGTGCCCTGATCCTGACCGGTGTCGCGGTGCGCCGCAGCAACGCACGCGCGATTGCCGATCTGTTCGCCGCACAGGCGGGGAAATTTGTTTCCGTCAGCGCGGGCGATGCACTCGAGACCACGCTTGCCGCATTTGGCTCAGGTGCCGCCGCGCGCTCCATTCGCGACAAAGTGCGCGTGATGAATATCGACATCGGCGGTGGCACCTCGAAAATTGCCGTGTGCGAAGACGGTGCGGTCGTTGACATGACCGCCATCGATGTCGGTGCCCGCGTCATTTCCTTCGATGCAGAGCGCCGCATTACCCGCATCGAAGAAGCCGGCAGGCGGTTCGCAAATGTGATTGGTGAAACGCTTGAAGTCGGCACCATCATCAGTGATCAAATTTTGGACAAATTGGTCGAACCGATGGCCGATTGCCTGTTCAATGCCATCAGTCACGCCACACTCGCACAAGAAACCGCTGCGTTATTGCGGCTCGACCCAATGCAAAACGAGCGCGCACCGGATGTCATCACGTTTTCCGGTGGCGTATCGGAATATATTTACCAGCGGCAAAGGGAATCGTTCGGCGACCTCGGGCCACGTCTTGCAAAAGCAATCGTCGCACGTGTGACGGCGTGGGGGCCGCGCATCGCGAAACCCGATCAGGGCATCCGCGCCACGGTCGTCGGTGCCTCGCAATACACCATTCAAGTCAGCGGCAGCACGATTTTTGTCGCACCGATGAATATTCTGCCGCTACGCAATGTGCCGGTCATCACGCCGTCATTGCCGTTGGCCGCTGAGATACTCGACGCTGAGGCAATTGCATCGGCGGTGCGCATGACATTGCGCCGACTTGACCTGCATGAGGGCGAGCAGCCGGTGGCGCTTTGCTATCACTGGCACGGTTCCGCCACGTTCGCGCGTCTGGATGCGTTCGCACGCGGCATTCATGCGGGCCTGTCGGTATCAATTGAGCGCGGCCAGCCGCTGATGCTGGTCGGCGATGGCGACATTGGCGGCCTCGTCGGCATTCACTTTCGCGAAGAAATGCATTTCATGACGCCCATTGTGTCCATTGACGGCATCACGTTGAAGGAATTCGATTTCATTGATATCGGCGCGATGCTTGAATTGTCGGGCGCGGTGCCGGTTGTCATCAAGTCGCTGGTGTTTCCTGCCACCACTGCACTCGGGCGCGCGGGCGGGTAAGTGCGTGAGGGCGTGAGCGCGCGTGCCACGCTTCGCAATGACGGCGCGAATTGATCAACGCCACTGATCAATTTGCCGACCAGTTTGCCGCCAATCAAAACGCCAACGGAAAGGCAATCCGCTCGAGCAATCGCGGGCGGGGTCACGCGGCTGGCTCACGCGGTGCGGGGTTGACGGCAATCGATCATTGGTGATGCGCTGTAAGTCCGCTTTCAAGCACCAGCACTGGCGCGGCGTTTGGCGGCTTTTTGCTCGAAAACGCGCGCCAGATGGCGTTCTACAATTTATTGTGGGGTACGAGCCGCTGTATTTTGATCCTCAAGCGGCAGGAAGATTTGATCTGACTGCCCACCGCAGTTTGGCACTGGTCGATCGTGGATTGCTGCGCTGTTCTTCCGGCGTTGGTCGCAGCGGTTCCGGGGCCACTCGCGAATAGATTTTCGCGCCGAGAAACTTTTGAAATGATTGTTCGACGCGGCGATCTTCACCCGAATGAAACGTGAGAATCGCCGCGCGGGCGCCGGGCTTCATGCACCAGGGCAGCACATCGAGAAAACGATTGAGCACGCCAAACTCATCGTTGACCGCGATTCGCAGCGCCTGAAACGTGCGCGCCAGTGTTTTCTTTTGCGCCGTTACGTCGCTTAACCCGTTGAGCGCGGCGCGAACGGCATCGGCCAGTTGACGGGTGGTCGCAATCGCCGAAGTTTCTCTCTTTAATTCGTCGGCAATCAGCAGCGCGTGGGGTTCGTCGGCATTGCTCGTCAACAGATCGGCAAGCGCTTCGGCGGTAATCGATTGCA
>JANLQC010000622.1:0-2740 GCA_031367575.1 Betaproteobacteria bacterium
CGCAATCGACGTTGCTGTTGCAGATCGCCTGCGCGTTCGCGGTCGGTGTGGCGGCGTCATTGGTGCCGAGCTATCGCAGCGCGAATATCAAGATCGTTGATGGATTGAGGCACGTTGGGTAAGGTGGGGAATTCGCCGGGCAAACTGCTTTGCCCGGTGCCCGCCGAACCGGTTTGCGATGCAGCGCAAACCGCGGAAACAAACTAGAAAGCGCCTGTTGAAAGTTCCGTTCTCATATATTTTCCGCAATCTCTGGACACGCAAACTCACCACCGTGCTGACGGCAGGCGGCATGGCGCTGGTGGCGTTCGTGTTCGCGGCCGTGCTGATGCTGGATGCGGGCCTCAAACAGACGATGGGCGGCACCGGCAGTTTTGACAACGTGATGTTCATTCGCAAAGCGGCCGAAACGGAAATCCAGAGCGGTGTTTCGCGCGATCAGGCTTCGCTCATCGAATCATTGCCGCAAATCGCGCGTGACACCGACGGTCGCGCGATGGTCTCGAAAGAAGCCGTGGTGCTGACCTCACTCACCAAGCGCGGCCAGGACAAACTCTCGAACATCGTCACCCGCGGACTGCCGCCGATGGGGCTCACGTTGCGCGCACAAGTGAAGATCGAACGTGGCCGCATGTTTCGTCCCGGCTCCTCCGAGATCGTGGTCGGGCGCAATGTGTTTGAAGAATTTGAAGGTGTCGCGATCGGCCAATCGTTGCGCTTTGCGCAACGTGAATGGCTGGTGGTGGGGATGTTCGATGGCGGCAAGAGTGCGTTTGATTCCGAAGTCTGGGGCGACGCCGAACAATTGATGCAGGCATTTCGTCGCACCGGCTTTTCGTCCACCCTCGCGCGGCTCGCCGACCGCAATTCGTTTGATGCGCTAAAGACGGCCGTCGAGGCGGACATCCGTATGACGGTCGATGCCAAACGCGAACGGCTTTTCTACGAGGACCAGTCGCGCGCGTTGTCGACCTTCATCACCATACTTGGCACCGTGTTGTCGGTGATTTTTTCGGTGGGGGCCATGATCGGTGCGGCCATCACGATGTATTCGGCGGTCGCGATGCGCACCGCCGAAATCGGCACGCTGCGCGCACTCGGCTTTCGGCGGCCCGCCATATTGGTTGCATTTCTGATGGAAGCGTTGCTGCTGGCGTTGGTGGGTGGTATCGCCGGATTGGTGTTCGCCTCGTTCCTGCAAGCGATCACGATTTCCACCCTCAACTTTCAATCCTTCTCGCAGCTCGCGTTCGGATTTTTTCTCACGCCGGGCATTGTTTTGCAGACGTTGCTGTTTTCGTTGCTGATGGGTTTCGTCGGCGGATTCCTGCCGGCAATGGAGGCGTCGCGATTGAAGATTGTGGATGCGTTGCGGGCGGCGTAGGACGGTTCCAAACTCTGGCGGTTTGCTGAAATTGGATGCGGAGTGAATTGTCGAGGACTTCGCGTTCCACTTCCCTCTTTGCAAAGAGGGATTGAGGGAGATTTTCGGTCGTCACTGCGTCAATGCGGCTCAAAATCCTCCGCCCCCGCAGGGCGCGCATTCCGCTTCATCGGAATGCCGTTCAGCAGGCGCCTCCCATGGGACGCGAAACCCCTGCTTCACCCTCCTTTTAAAAAGGAGGAAGTGCTCTGCCAGAAACACGTTTCTAATTGCTATTTCGAATTTCAACAAACGCTAGCACTGGCGCGCGTCTTCGACCGAAACCCCGCCAAACGCCGCGCCAGTGCTAGACTTTCCCATCCACACGCGACAGTTCAACGTCCACGTTGTCGATCAATCTTGTGGCACCGAGTCGCGCCGCCGCCAATACCACCAGCACGTTGTCACCTGCGGTCGGCAACTGCAGATCAATTTGGCGGCGCACGGTGATGTAATCCGGCCGCCAGCCGCGCGCGTTCAACGCGTTCACCGCATCAGTTTCAAGTTCGGCGAATCGGCGATCCCCTGCGATCAATTTGGCCTTGATGCGTTTTAGCGCGGCATACAACTGCGGCGCTTCCGCACGCTCGGTGCCACTCAGGTAGCCATTGCGCGACGACAGCGCAAGACCATCGTCGGCCCGCACCGTTTCGGCGAGAATCATTTCCACCGGCAGATTGAATTGCCGCACCATGTCGGAGAGCACGCGGCATTGCTGATAATCTTTTTTGCCGAACAGCGCAATATCCGGCTGCACCATGTTGAACAATTTCAACACCACCGTCGCGACACCGCGAAAATGTCCGGGGCGCACCTGACCATCGAGAATGTGTTGAATCTCCGGCGGCTCGACGATGTAGGTCTGCGGCTCACCGTACATTTCGCGCTCATCCGGCGCGAACACAACATCGACGCCGGCATCGCGGCATTTGGCGGCATCGTCGGTGAGCGTGCGCGGGTATTTGTCGAAATCTTCCTTTGGGCCGAACTGCAAGCGGTTGACGAAAATGGATACCACCACGCACTCGACGCGGCTGCGCACGAGGCGCGCAAGTTCGATGTGCCCGGCATGCAGATTGCCCATGGTTGGCACGAAGCCGATGGATCTTTCAGCTTTGAGGCGGGCACGTAGTTCGGCGACGGTGTGAATGATGTCCATGATTTTCTGTGTGCGAGGATTGAATTTTTTGGGTGAACGCTAAAATCTGTTTCCTTTCCCCGCGTAGGCGGGGATCCAATTTTGCATTGAGCAACGCGCTCTAATTGGGTCCCCGCCTACGCGGGGAAAGGGCTTACTTGATGGGTCTCTGCGGCGAC
>JANLQC010000623.1:0-2757 GCA_031367575.1 Betaproteobacteria bacterium
AATCTAGTCACCACGCGCACATGACCCAAACATGGCCCAAACATGACCCAAACATGATCCGATACTCTATCCAACACGCAGAACGCCATTCCACGCGCCTTTCTGAGCATTTATGCTCCAAACTCCGCGCCAATCCTTGACTCTTGATCGGGAAACTTCTATTAACCCAAAATTCTGTCGCCCCGGTGAACAACCACAAGGGTTGCGCCGGGCCGGGGCCCAATATTGTCATCGTATCCGTGACTGACGAAACTTGGGTACCGGCCCACGCCGGTACGACAGGCAAAATGGAAATACCCACTACGTATTGGTCACGCCCGCCGCGACCATCTGCGCAATGTCCTCATTCGCATAGCCCAGCTCGCGCAAAATTTCATGACTGTGTTCGCCCAATTGCGGCGCGAGGCGACGAATCGACAGGGGCGTTTCGCTCCATTCTCCGACCGGTGCGGTGGTACGCACGGTGCCCTCGGTCGGGTGTTGGTATTGCGGAAAGAAACCCGAGCCGTTCAGGTGCGGATCATCGATCAGCGAATCGATGGTGTGCATCGGCGTGTTGGGGATATCGGCTTTTTCCAGCAGCGCACGCCAATCGGCAGTGGTGCGGGTATGCATGATGTCGGCGACAAATTCATAAACTTCGCGGATGTTGGCCGCGCGCGAAGTGTGATCGCAAAAACGCGGATCATTTTTCAATTCGATCCTGCCAACCGCCTCGAAAAAATTGCTCCAGTGCTTGTCGTTGTAAATCAGCACGCACAAAAATCCATCGGCAGTAGCGTAGGGCCGACGGTGTGGCGCGATCAAACGCGCATAGCCGGCGTCGCCGATCGGCGGCACAAAAGTCTTGCCACCCATGTGGTCACCCAACACAAATTGCGAAAGACTCTCAAACATCGTCACATCCACCGATTGGCCCTCGCCGGTGCGGATCGCGTGAAACAGCGCGCCGACGGTGGCGATCACGGTTTGCAATCCGACACTGCGGTCGCCAAGCGTAACCGGCGCATAGCGCGGCACATCGCCGCCCTGATCCATCGTCAATGAAGGCACACCCGCCGCGCCCTGAATCAGATCGTCATAGGCCGGTCTCCCGGCATAGCTGCCGCGCTCGGAAAACCCGTAGGCACCGACGTACACCAGCTTTGGGTTGATCGCTTTCACGGCGTCGTAACTCAAACCGAGGCGCGCCATTGCCTGCGGACGCACGTTATAAATCATCGCATCCGATTGCGCGACCAGTTTCAGCGCCGCCGCCAATCCCGCCGGCGCTTTCAAATCAAGCACCAGCGAACGCTTGTTGCGATTCAGGTGCATGTGAATGTGGCCCATGCCCGGATTTTTCATCGGCCCCACCCAGCGCATGTTGTCGCCGGCGGGCGCTTCGACCTTGATGATGTCGGCACCCATGTCTCCGAGTATTTGCGTGGCGAACGGGCCCATCACCACCGTGGTGAGATCGACAATTTTGACCCCGGCGAGCGGGCCGTGGTTAATGGCGCAGAGGGTTGTCATGGAAGTCTGTCATCCAGAGCGTAGCGAAGGATCCCGGCACGACCATATCCTTCGATGCGCTCAGGATGACAGGAGAATTGCCTGAAAGTGTAAAACACATTGCATGCACCAGCGCATTCATTGAACGTTGACGGCGAATATGCAATTCGTCACACCTCATCGCCGCCGCACACTTTCCACCCCCGCAACAACGCCCACCGCGCGCAACACCCGTTGCAACTGATCCGAGCGCGAAATTTCCACCGTGAATCGCATCGACGCGACGTTGTTCCGTGACAGCGTATTGACCGCCGTGACATTGATTCGTTCGTGGGACAGCGCCTCGGAAATATCGCGCAGCAATCCCTGCCGATCCGCCGCGATCACTTCCATTTCGGCGGCGAATGGTTGATCGCCGGTGTTGCCCCATTCGGCGGACATCAACCGCTCGCGCTGGTCTGCATGCAGTGAAGTGATATTGACGCAATCGAGCCGATGTACCGTCACACCGCGCGCCTTGGTGACGAAACCGACGATTGGGTCCGGCGGCATCGGTCGGCAACATTTCGCAACCATCGTGGCAATGTTGTTGAGTCCCAGTACCAGCACGCCACTGCTGGGCGATTTCGCCATCTGCCGCGGTTCGGCCAGCACCATCGGCGCGTCGATGGCAGGCGTTTCATTTTTCGGTGCCGACAATTCGCGCAATACCACCTCGATCTGGTGCGCGGTAATTTCATTGCGACCGATGGCGGCGAGGCAATCATCGAGTTCCTTGTGTCCCAGGGCGGACGCAACTTTCTCGAGCGCGATGGCGGTGGCACCGGCGCGCGCCAATTCTTTTTCCATCGTCTGGCGGCCATGCGCGACATCGACTTCAAAATACTCCTGCCGAAACCAGATTCGCACCTTGGCCTGCGCGCGCGGGCTCATCAGGAATCCGAGTTGCGGATTCAACCAATCCCGCGACGGGCCGCCCTGTTTCGCGGCCAAAATTTCCACCCGCTGGGCATTGGCGAGCCTGGTATTGAGCGGCACGATATGGCCATCCACTTTCGCGCCACGGCAGCGATGGCCCAAATCGGTATGCACGTGATAGGCAAAATCAACCGGTGTTGAACCGGCCGTTAAATCGATCACCCTGCCCTGCGGCGTGAATACATAACCGGTGTCGTTGAACAGTCCCTGCTTGACCTGCTCGGAAAAACCGCTCTGGTCGGCAAGCTCGCGATTCCATTCCAGCACCTGCCTGAGCCACGCGAT
>JANLQC010000638.1:0-2365 GCA_031367575.1 Betaproteobacteria bacterium
GGGTTTTTAGAAGTTCCCCGTTTTCGCACGCCTGTCCCGCTGTGTCGTGTGTCTGGGACGGGCAAATGGTGTGTAATTTTTGCAGTCAGGCGCGCCACGCTGCCGTTCCTTTCGCCAGAACATGAGATAAAAAAACACTCACCACCGGCGGTTCCGGTGAAAATGCCGTTGACGACTTGCGCTCAGGAATCGTTTGTCAACAAACCATTGAATCTCCTGCCTTGATCAGTCAGACGTTCCGCAAACATGACCCCCGCCACCGCCACCTCTCCCTTGCAACTGCCGCTGTTCATGCGCTTCTGGTGCGGCCGCATCAGTGCCGTGACCGGCAATCAGATGATGATGGTGGCGCTTGGCTGGCAGATGTACAACCTGACCGGCAGTGCATGGGATTTGGGGTTGGTGGGGCTGTTGCAATTTCTGCCGGCGTTGGTGCTGACTCTGCCCGCCGGACATGCGGCCGATCGCGGCAATCGCGGCTTCATTCTGGTGCTTTGCATGATCGTTGAAACGGTGGTCGGACTCGTTCTAACCGTGGCCGCATTTGGCGGCTGGGCGGATCGCAGTTTGATTCTGGCGATGTCGGTGGCGCTCGGCGCGGTCAAGGGATTCCAGAATCCGGCGCAGCAGGCGCTGATTCCTCTGCTGGTGCCGGAGCGATTGATTTCGCGCGCGGTGGCAGTGAGCTCGATGGGCATGAAGGCGGCGGTGATCGGCGGGCCGGCATTGGGCGGGCTGATTTATGTTGCGGGTGACGGCGTGGTCTATGCGTTTTGCACGTCGATGTTTGCGATTGCAGCGGGGCTTTTTGTCGGATTGCGCGTGGTGCATGTGCCGCCGCCTGCAGAGGAAGTCACTCTATCTACCGTATTCGCCGGCTTTCGTTTCATCTGGCATCACAAGCCGGTGCTGGGCGCGATCTCGCTTGACCTGTTCGCGGTGCTGCTCGGCGGTGCCACGGCATTGCTGCCGATGTTTGCGAAAGACATCCTGCATGTCGGCCCAATGGGATTGGGATTTCTGCGCGCGGCACCGGCCGTGGGCGCGTTGCTGATGTCGCTCGCGCTGACGCGCTGGCCGGTGGAGCGCAATGTCGGGCGGCGCATGTTTGAAGCCGTTGCCGTCTATGGCATTGCAACCTTCGTGTTCGGCATATCCACCGAATTCGTGCTGTCATTCATTGCGCTGATGGTGACGGGGGCGGCCGACATGATCAGTGTCGTGGTGCGCATGTCAATGGTGCAACTCGATACGCCCAACGAAATGCGCGGCCGCGTGAGTGCTGTCAATTCAATTTTTATCGGGGCCTCCAATGAGCTCGGACAATTTGAATCCGGGGCCACCGCCGAACTCATGGGGCCGGTGGGTTCGGTGGTGTTGGGTGGCGTGGGTACGCTGGTGGTGGTTGCGCTATGGATATTCTGGTTTCCGGCGCTGGCGAAGCGGGATCGGTTGCAGGAGCGCCGCTAACGCGAATGGCGAGTCGATGCGGCGAACAACTCATCCACACTCACTCGCTTGGCAATGATGCCTTGCTTCAACGCGTGGCCAATCAGTTCCTCCAGCACCTGCCGGTTGGGTTCAATGCCGTAAGGCAGCGGATCACCGGTAATCGCCATCACCCGCTGGTGCAATAAATCCATTGCCGTCGGCGTCTCGATTTGGCCCGCCTTCAAGCGTTGCAGGTAAATGCGTTTCGATTCAACAAAGGCATTGAACACATCCGCCGCCAGCGGCGGGTTCGCGGCGAGTACCTCATCTTTAATGACCACCAGATGATTGATCGGATAATGGCCGCGCGATTTCAGCGCGGCGATGCCGGCGTCCTCGGCATTGGCAATCAGCGGCTTCACGTTGGCGTGAGCGGCGCGATCAACCTCGACACCGATGGCGGCGGCGAGCTCGCCCGCCATCAGCATCTCGCTCATTTTTTTGCCTTTCTCCATCGGCACCACATTGGCGGGGGGCTGATACTCCGCGACGTGCTCGTCACCCGATAGCACCCAGATGATTTTGCTTAAGTCCACCCCGTATTCATCCTGCAACACGCTCCTCGCCCAGACGCCGGTGGTCACGGTATAGCCGCGATTGACACCGACGCGTTTGCCTTCGAGATCTTTTGGCGTGCGGATACCGGCGTGCGTGTTCACCATGATGGCACCGTGGTGAAACGCGCGCACCAGAAAAATCGGCAGCGCCGTCATGCGTTTGCCGTGGGCTTTTGCGCAGATGTAGGTGGTGATGGCCATTTCGCTGATATCGAATTCCAGCCCGCGCACCATCCGCCGGAAGCCATCGACCAGCACCGGCACGTCTTCGAACTCGAACTCGAAGGTTTTCGGTTTGACGGTGCCGTCTTTGAGTG
>JANLQC010000646.1:0-3123 GCA_031367575.1 Betaproteobacteria bacterium
TCAGGATCATGTATTGCATGGTAATTCCTTTCTGGCTGCCCCGACGTCCGGGGTCACATTGGTGACGCAGCGTGTGGGTGAAATCGACACGGATTAACAAAATATTTTACGTCGCGGGCCGGGAGCTATGACGAAAAACGAAGGGTCTGACTGGAAAGCGGGAAAAAAACGCGAAATCTGCCAATATCGCGGGGCCTGCATTCAGAACGGCATATCGTACTATGCAATACGGCTATACAAGAGTAAGACCCATCGTGGATGACAACACCTATTGAACGGCATAGGTGTAACATCAAAAAGCCGGTTTGCGCACGAAAATCGCTGGCACCGGTTTGACTTCGACCGGCGGCATATGTCTCAGGACATACCTTTCAGATTGGGACACCATGAACCTCAATGACATTTCGATTCGCAATGCGGTACGGCTATCTGCGCTGGTTACATTCATCCTGTTCTCGATTTTCGGACTTCTCGCGTTGTCAACGGTGGCAAAACTCACCGATACCGCAGGTGGCGAATCGACGACCGGGGCGATGACACTTTTAGGCGTTGCCGTACTTGTAGCCCTCGCCGGATTGGCGATTGGCGCGATGTTTCTGATTCGCCATGTCTCCAGCCGCATTGACCTGCTTGTCGTGGAATCCGAGAACCTGCGCAGCGGCGATTGCGATCTCACGCGCCGCCTGCCGCCAATGAGTGGCGGATTGGGAAAACTGAGTGCGGCGGTCAATGCGTTTGTCGCGCAAATCCACGATGTGGTGGCAAGTGTGGCGAACAATTCGGGCGAAATTGCGCTGGCCGCAAAGCAAATCAGCGTCGGCAACACCGATCTTTCCGCACGCACCGAACAACAGGCATCGACGCTGGAGGAAACCGCCTCGAACATGGAACAATTCACGTCTTCGGTGAAACAAAATGCCGAAAACACCCGGCGTGCGAGCGGCCTCGCGGCATCGGCTTCGGCGGCGGCGCAACGCGGCGGAAAAGTGGCCACCGAGGCGGTGACACGCATCGCCGCCGCCAACCAGAGCTCGCGAAAGATTGGTGCCATCGTGGCGACCATTGACGGCATCGCGTTCCAGACCAACATTCTGGCACTCAATGCCGCAGTCGAGGCGGCGCGCGCGGGAGAACAAGGGCGTGGCTTTGCGGTTGTTGCCGCCGAGGTGCGCGCACTCGCGCAGCGCAGTGCCGCGTCGGCAAAGGAGGTCAAGGCGCTTGTCGGCAATGCGATTGATCAGGTCGATGGCGGTGCCACGCTCGTCGCCGAGGCGGGTGCCGCCATGCAGGAAATCATTGCCGCCATCGAGGAGGCCGCCGCGATCATGAATGAGATCGCCGCCGCCAGCGCCGAACAGGCGACCGGTATCGAACAGGTCAATCGAGCGGTCATGCAAATGGAAGACGTGACCCAGCAAAACGCGGCGCTGGTCGAACAAGCGGCGGCGGCCGCCGAATCGATGCGTGAGCAGGCCGAAGGATTGACGCTTCTCGTATCGCGATTCACACTCGACGGCCGAAAACTTCGCGAAGCCGCGCATACAACCGTAGACATTTCGCGGGCCGCGAGGAGAAATGCCGCTCTCCCAGGATCGGCACTTCATCTCCACAAACTTTCAAGGCGCAGTAGTGCGCAATTGCTCGGCCGTTAAGCAGCGTTCCAGAAATGGAGATTCAACACGCCCTCGCCAAAACTGCTTGGGATAGAATTTGCTCGCGCGTTGAGTTTCATCCGATAAATGATCGAGGCAGTCCATGTCACTGTTGAATCGCACCAAAGAAAACCCCTGGCAGCTCAAGACGCCGTTGATGGAGGAACTCGGGCTTTGCGAGCTTGAGCACAATCCGAACAATAATCGCATCCGTGCAAAGTAAGCCGGATAACCCTTTTCAAGCGACACGGTTTCCTGATCCAACGAGCTAATTCTCCTCCCGCGTCGGCACTTTTCCAGTGCTGCGTTCGTTGCGGCGTGCGAGACCAATGGCGATTAGCCCACCCAGCACACCCGGCACGGCGAAGGCAAGGAAGCCGCCGAGTTTCGGCGCAGCGCGAATGATTGACGTTGGAATCAGAATTGCCGAAAGGAGTGCCCCCACGCCGACCAATTGAAACACAAACGCCAGCACCGCCATTGCAATACCGACCAACATCACAAACCGAAAACTTCGTCGTCGCCATGCCGGTGAACAAGCCGTGACGAAGGTGAAAGCAATGCTCGAGCAGATGCCCACGCCAAAAACAATAATGGCGGCAGTGAGCCAATTGTCCGCCGGGCCTGAACCGCTGCTGAGATGTTCGGATACGCCGACCATGGCCAAGAAAATGCTGACACTGGCAATCACTGCCGCGTAGGCCAGTGCGCCAACGATTACGGATCGCATGATGGGTGCGTAACCGTGTCTTGTGTCGAATTGAACGATGCGGTTAGCAACCTGTCGAACGCAACGATGCCGTCGGCATGTTCTTGCCGGGGCGCGCAGTCGAAGAGAGCAGGATCGCTTCAAAGCCACTGTTGTTGCCCCCGACCGAGATAATGAAATCCGGCTTGCCGTCGCCGTCAAGGTCGGCAATGGCGGTGATTGACGAATCCCACCCAAACTCCCCGAGGCTATATTCGTATTTTTGGTTGTCGTATTCGATCGTGTATTGCGCGCCATCGCCGTATGGCGCGCCGTCGTTGCCACGCAACCCGTTTTGTATCGTGAAGCTAACTGGCCGGCCCGCGAACATCAGCTCGTAGCGAAAATCCAGTTTGGGTCGAAGTGACGAAGTTCCATTGCGAAAACGATATGGGACCACACTGGCTTTGGGCAAACTTTCCGCCCGCACGCGGAGAAAAATTTGATTCGGCGTGTCGCCGACAGGCACCTGCGCAACAGATTGCGGTGACACCGATTCCGTCTGCATGCTTTCCAATTGGGCTGCAATCCTTTTCAGGAATGGCGGGGCTTGCCGTTTCGGCAGCAACACGGGTTCGATGTCGATGCGATCGGTGCGGATGGTCAAACGTGCCCACCCGTCTATCGGCCATTCGGCCGGCTTTACATGGCGCAACACCTCCGGCACCGAATACGACCCCACGCCGCCGTCCCAAGTCCCCTCGCGCAGCATTATCCCGGGCT
>JANLQC010000005.1:0-6993 GCA_031367575.1 Betaproteobacteria bacterium
TTCGAGCGCGACTTTCTCGATCAGTGGCCCCGCGGTTCATCCGCGCATCAATCGTATTTCAAGAGAATTGTCGACGGTCCCGACTATGCGCCCCCGCACGCGCTGGGGCTGATCCGCGCGCCGTCGGTTTGCGCATGACGCACTGTAAGGAATGCCCGCTTGCTGTTCTGCGCGTCAACGGTTACCTTTTATACTTCGTGTCGTGCTTGTTCTTGTTTGGAATCCACAATGCCCCGAAAAGTACCGCCGGCCCGGCGAGCGAAGCCCGCCGCCACATCGCGCACCAAAACCATCAACCTCGCGTTGCAGGGTGGTGGCGCGCACGGCGCATTCGCCTGGGGCGTGCTGGATTATTTGCTGGAAGACGGGCGGCTGCGTTTCGATGGCATTTCCGGCACCAGTGCGGGCTCAATGAACGCGGTGGTGCTTGCGTATGGTTTGCACATTGGTGACGCCGACAGTGCGCGTGCGGCACTGGATGATTTCTGGAAAGCGGTTTCCGACGCGGGCCAGCAATACTCCGCCGTAAGGGCATGGCCGTGGGATCGACAAATGGCGCACTGGAACAACGACAACGACCTGACATTCCAGATGTTCAAGGCGATGACCAATACCTTTTCCCCCTACCAATTGAATCCGATAAATTTCAATCCGCTGCGTGATTTACTTCTGCGGCAGGTGGATTTTGCCGAGCTCAACCGATGCCAGAAAACCAAGCTGTTTTTATCCGCAACCAACGTGCGCACCGGCAACGTGCGCATCTTCAATACCCGCGAAATCACCGTTGACACGGTGATGGCCTCGGCCTGTTTGCCGACAATTTATCAGGCGGTGGAGATCGACGGTGACAGCTACTGGGACGGCGGATACATGGGCAATCCGGCGCTGTTTCCGCTGTTCTACGACACCGACACCCGCGATGTCCTGATCGTGCATATCAACCCGATCGCGCGCGACAGCACGCCCACCACGCCGCACGAAATCGACGACCGCGTCAACGAGATCAGCTTCAATTCTTCGCTGATCAAGGAATTGCGCGCGGTGGCGTTTGTGCAAAAACTTCTCGACGAAGGCTGGCTGAAAGAACAATATCGCGACCAGATGAAGTATGTATTGATCCATTCACTGCGTGCCGATGAGACGCTGGCCGATTTGTCGTCGGCGAGCAAGGTCTGTACCGAATGGGGATTTTTGACGGCGTTGCGTGACCGTGGCCGCGCCTCGGCGAAACAGTGGCTGGATCGGCACTTTGGCGATATCGGCATCCGCCAGACGGTTGATCTGCGCGCCGAATTCCTCAACAGCGGCAGCGAAATGAAAGCGCGGGTACCGGTGTCCACCCGGCCAGCGCGCGCGAACCTGCCAAAACGCGCATCCAGAACGCGCCGCAGCGCGTAATCGTTTGACCTTCAGGGAAAAACAATGAACAAAAGCAAACTTCTACTTGTCGTCGTCGTTGTCGCGCTGGTCGCGGCGTTTTTCGCCTTTGATCTCGGCCAATACCTGACTCTTGATTACCTGAAGGGCAAGCAGGCCGCCATCACCGCCTACTATCAAACCAACCCGATGCAGACGATTGCGGTTTTCATGGCGTTCTACATCGCCGCCATCGCCTTGTCGTTCCCGGGGGCCACACTCTTGACGCTGGTGGCCGGTGCCGTATTCGGTTTGGTCACCGGCACCATCATCGTCTCGTTCGCGTCCAGCATCGGTGCCACGCTCGCGTTTCTGGTGTCGCGATATGTGTTGCGCGATTGGGTGCAAGCGAAGTTCGGCGACCGCCTGAAACCGTTCAACGACGGTGTTGCCAAGGAGGGTGGCTTTTATTTATTCACCATGCGGCTGGTGCCGGCGTTCCCGTTTTTTCTGATCAATCTGGTGATGGGACTCACGCAAATAAAGACCTGGACGTTTTACTGGGTCTCGCAAATCGGCATGTTGCTCGGCACTATTGTCTATGTGAATGCCGGCACGCAGCTTTCCACAATAACCACGCTGAGGGGAATACTTGCGCCGGAAATCATCGGCGCGTTTGTATTGCTGGGCATTTTCCCGATCATCGCCAAAAAAATCATCGATGGCATCAAGGCGAAAAAAGTCTACGCCAAATGGGCCGACAAAAAGCCCGCACATTTTGATCGCAACGTGGTGGTGATTGGCGGTGGCTCGGCGGGCCTCGTCACCAGCTACATTGCGGCGGCGGTGAAATCAAAAGTGACACTGGTGGAACGCCATCAAATGGGCGGTGATTGTCTCAATACCGGTTGCGTACCGTCAAAGGCGTTAATCCGCTCCGCCAAATTGCTGAATCACATTTCACGCGCCAACGAGTTCGGCATCAGGTCGGCGAGCGCGCAATGGGATTTCAGTGAGGTGATGGAGCGCGTACAAAAAATCATCGCCGATATCGAGCCGCACGATTCGGTGGCGCGCTATTCGAGTCTCGGTGTCGATTGCGTAAAGGGCAGCGCGAAAATTATCACGCCGTGGGAAGTTGAAATCACCAAGGATGATGGCAGCACGCAAAAACTCACCACCAAAAACATTGTCATCGCCGCCGGCGCACGTCCGTTCGTGCCGCCGATTCCCGGCTTGGCGGAATGCAATCCGCTCACTTCCGACAACATCTGGAACATCCGCAAACTGCCGAAGCGTCTGGTGGTGCTTGGCGGCGGGCCGATCGGCTCGGAACTCACCCAATGCTTTGCACGCTTTGGTTCGGACGTGACGCAAGTCGAAATGCTGCCGCGCATCATGATCCGCGAAGACGTCGAGGTGTCGGCGATGGTGAAAGCCAGGTTCGAGGCCGAGGGGGTGAAAGTGCTGGTCGATCACAAGGCCAGGCAAGTGGTGGTCGAGAACGGCGAGAAATATTTGATCGTCGAGAATGCGGGCCAGGAAAAGCGCATCGCCTTCGATGAAATTTTGTGCGCGGTCGGGCGCATCGCCAACACCAACGGCTACGGCCTCGAACAATTGGGCATTCCCGCGCAGCGCGTGGTGGAAGTGAATGAGTATCTGGAAACGATTTATCCGAACATCTTCGCCTGCGGCGACGTGGCCGGGCCGTATCAATTCACCCACACCGCCGCGCACATGGCCTGGTACGCCTCGGTGAACGCACTGTTCGGCAAATTCAAGAAATTCAAGGTGGATTATTCGGTCGTGCCTTGGGCAACATTTACCGATCCGGAAGTTGCGCGCGTCGGCATCAACGAACAGGAAGCGAAGGAAAAGAACATCGCGCACGACGTGCATGTGTACGGCATCGATGATCTGGACCGCGCGATTGCCGATGGCGAGGCGCACGGCTTCGTGAAAGTGATCACGCCGAAAGGCACCGACAAAATTTTGGGCTGCACCATTGTCGGGGAACACGCGGGCGATTTGCTGGTGGAGTTTGTGGCGGCGATGAAACACGGCTTCGGGCTCGAAGGCATTCTCGGCACCATTCACACTTATCCGACGCTGGGAGAAGCGAACAAGTACGCGGCGGGTGTATACAAGCGCTCGACGGCGACCGTCGGCAAGTTGGCAGTGGCCAAGGCGATGAATGATTGGACGCGTGGCGAAGGAAGTTTTTTCACTGTCCTCGGAACGGCGGCCTCGCTCGTTGTTTCACCTGACAATACGCCTGCTTACCCGAAAGTTGAACATCACTGAAACGCCAGCCCCTCACCCGCCGCTTCGCATCGACCTCTCCCAGAGGCGAGCTACACAGGGCCCTTCACTTTTGGGAGAAGGGTGGCGATGTGGGGGCGGCGGTGAAAAATTCAAAACTGCACAAACAGGAACCAACATCATGAAGAGTCTCATCCTCGCCCTCGCCACCATTTTTTTCACCACCCTCGCCTCCGCACAATCCTTCGACCACTCGCACGCCGCCTTCACGGCGCTGCTGAAAAAACACCTCGTGGTGCTCGATGGCGGCAAGGCCTCACAGGTGAAATACGCGGCGCTGAAAAAAGATCAGCCGCAACTGAAGGCCTATCTCGATTCGCTGTCGAAAGTGAGCGAAGCCGAATTCAACGGCTGGCCAAAACCGCAGCGCATGGCCTTTCTGATCAACGCCTACAACGGCTACACCCTTGAACTGATCCTGCAAAATTATCCGGTGAAATCGATCAAGGATATCGGCGGGGTATTCGACAATCGCTGGAAACGCAAATTCTTCAAGCTGCTGGGGCAGGATTCTTTCCTCGACAAAATCGAACACGAAACCCTTCGCAAACCCGGTGCCTACAACGAGCCGCGCGTGCATTTCGCGGTCAATTGCGCGTCAATCGGCTGTCCGCCGCTGCGCGAGGAAGCATTTGTCGCCGATAAACTCAACGCGCAACTCGAGGAGCAGGCGGTGCGCTTCCTGTCGGATCGTTCGCGCAATCGCTACGCCAACGGCAAGCTGGAAGTGTCGATGATATTCAACTGGTTCAAGGAAGATTGGGCGAGTGGTTACACCGGTTTCGATTGCAAGACGCCCGCCATCAAATCACGGGAAGATTATTTCGCCCGTTACGCCAAACAATTGGCCGATTCGCCGGCCGATCAAACGGCCATTGCAGAAGGCAAAGCAACGATTTCTCATCTGGAATACGACTGGAATTTGAACGGCGCGAACTAGCCGGATTTTTTATTCCAATTCCCGATCATTACAACAGTAAATGCTGTCATTCCCGCGAAAGCGGGAATCCATTTTCTACTCTGCCAAACATGGATTCCTGCTTTCGCGGGAATGACAATAATTACTGCCTTAATGAAATGGAAATCGAATTACATCGGCAACCCGCTCGGTTGCCGCACCACAGGGTTGCAGGATCGCAATCGAAATCCAGCACCGGCGCGGCTTCCGGGGCAGAAATGCTCCGAAATGCCCGCCAATGCTTGAGTATTGGCATTGCGGCTCGCACTGAACGCCTCGCTACAATGAGGCCATGCATCTGTCCATCATCATTCCCGCGCTCAACGAGGCGGCGCACCTTGCCGACACGCTGGGCCGGTTGCAGGCGATGCGCGCGCGCGGGACGGAAATCATTCTGGTCGATGGCGGCAGTGCGGATTCGACAAAAAATGTTGCGGCCACGTGGGTTGACCATGTCATCGACAGCGAATGCGGCCGTGCCAAACAAATGAACGCGGGTGCGGCAACCGCGCATGGTGATGCCTTGCTGTTTCTGCATGCCGATTCGCAATTGCAGAACGATGCGGATCAGTTGATTGCAAACGCGCTGTCAGCGCCGAGCCCGGTCTGGGGCCGTTTCAATGTCACGATCAGCGGCGCACATGTGATGTTGCCGGTCATCGCCTGGTTGATGAATCACCGCTCGTGTCTCACCGGTATTGCCACCGGCGATCAGGGCATCTTTGTCACCCGCGCCGCATTTGAACTTGTCGGCCGATTTCCGGATCAACCCCTGATGGAAGATATTGAACTCTGCGCGCGTTTGAAAAAAATATCGTCGCCCGTGTGCCTCACGCAAAGAATCGTCACCTCGGGACGCCGCTGGGAAAAACACGGCGTGTGGCAGACCATTGTGCTGATGTGGTGGCTGCGCCTGCGTTATTCGATGGGTGCCAGCCCGGAACAAATCCATCGTGCCTACTGCAAATAGTTGCGTGCTGATCGTATTTGCCAAAGCGCCGGTGCCGGGGACGGTCAAAACACGGCTCGCGCCTGCCGTCGATGGCGAAACGGCGGCGCTATTGCACACCGCATTGGTTGAGCGTGCGCTCGACACCGCGAACAGAAGTGAATTGGCGGCAATTGAGCTCTGCTGCGCGCCGGATTCACGTCACGGCTTTTTCGAAACATGCGCCGAAGATTTCGACGTGGCGCTCACCGAACAAGGCGAAGGCAATCTCGGCGAGCGCATGTTGCGCACTCTCACGCGCGCACTGGTGTCGCATTCAACGGCGATCATCATCGGTGCCGATTGTCCGGCGTTGACGCCTGAGCACATTGCCGGGGCGGCACGCACGCTGAGCGCGCACGATGTCGTACTTACACCGGCTGAAGATGGCGGCTATGTATTGATCGGCGCGCGCCGCGTCGATGAAAAAATGTTCGATGGCATCGAGTGGGGGTCGGACAAAGTGCTCGCGCAACAGTGCCGCAACCTTGATCAATCGGGGTTCACATGGCATCCGATGCCGACCCTTTGGGACGTGGATCGCCCCGAAGATTTGCCGCGCCTGAAGGCGCTGAAGCCGGTGTTTGAATTCTTTTGGCCTTGTTGAAAATGGCAAAAATCCAGCACTGGCGCGGCTTTCGGCGATGTTTTGCTCGAAAAGCCGCGCCAGTGCTGGTGTATGCGTCTACTGCAAATCCAGAAACTCCGCCTCAAACTCGGCCGGGGGCAGCGCCTTGGCGAAGAAAAATCCCTGATATTCATCGCAACCCAAATCACGCAAAACGCGGTACTGGTCTTCGGTTTCCACGCCTTCAGCGACCACGTTGAGCTTAAGGCTGTGCGTCATGGCGATGATGGCGCGAATGATCGCTTCGTCGTTGTGGTCGGTGCCAATGTCGCGCACGAACGAGGAATCGACTTTGATCGAATCGACCGGCAGTTGCTTCAGATACGAGAGCGACGAATAGCCGGTGCCGAAATCATCGATCGCGATGCCAACGCCCATTTTGCCGAGGCGCGTCAACAGCTCGGCGGTCTCGTTGATATTTTTCAGCAGCATGCTTTCGGTCAGCTCCAGTTCCACCACGGTCGGGTCGAGATTGGCGGCTTTGGCGCAGGTGGAAATGGCGCGCATCAGCCGGTCGCCGTCGAACATCTGGCCGACCGAGAGATTGACCGCCAGTTTGAGATCGCGGCCGCTGCGTTCGCGCCACTCGGCGATTTGCCGGAACGCATGCTCGATCACCCATTCGCCGATGGGTACGATCAGTCCGGAATCCTCGGCGACGCCGATGAACTTGTCAGGGGTGATGAGGCCGCGGCGCGGATGCTGCCAGCGGATCAGCGCTTCCACGCCGGTCACCTG
>JANLQC010000089.1:0-5499 GCA_031367575.1 Betaproteobacteria bacterium
CTGGCAGCGTTGTTCCTCCTAGCAGGGTGAAGCCTGCGTCGTCGTCACGCCTTGCCAGGAAGCCCGCAAAATGCACACTCACACCCGTCCAACTACCGTTTCTAGGATAATGAATCGTTCGCAGCTGATCTGATCGTATGAACCTGAATGCCGAAGACGAAATATGAAGAACTGTTGTTCTGGATAGTGGGCTCGTCCGAACCCTCCGGCAAATTTGCCGAGTGTGCAATCATGGACGACCGAAACTGGTGGTGAGTTGGCAATCAAAACCTCAATGTCTTCCGCACACTTGATGCAGGGAAGACAGACGAATTGATTGGCGCGCCGAATGAGATGCCAGCCCGCATAAATGCATAAAACACGACCATTGGCGGGGTTTGCAGGCCGAAAACCTCTGTAACGCCGCGCCAGTGCTGGTGGTCATACTCCGTTCCGGCCGTGAACTACATCATCACCGGTCGATCCGGCTGTTCGTTCTTTTCGCCGCCGCGCGCCGGGAAACAATGCGCGAGTTCGGCGCTGATTTTTTCCACGCCGATCACGCTGCCGGTGAGGAAATCGTTGTTGCGAAAGCGAAGTTCAATTTCCCTGCAGATGGCGCGCCAGCGTTCAACACCAACGTCGCGGTCGATGCCGCGGTCGGCGACGATTTCAACTTTGCGATCCGCCAGCAGCACGTACAGCAGCACGCCATTGTTTTCCCCAGTGTCCCAGACGCGGAGCATCGAAAAGACGTCAACCGCACGCTGGCGCGACGTGACCCCGGCCCACAACTGCGCGGTGGTCAATTCCGCCTCGACCACGAATCGAACCTGTCCGCGATGGGTTTTTTCGCCGGCGGCGACCGCGTGCTCGATGGCGGTGAGCGTGGCGTGCGGAAATTGCCGCCGCTGAATCAGCGGCGACATCCAGACGTGGCGGAAAAATCGTGTTAGCCATTCCATGCCGTCACCATCTACCAATCACCGGAGGCACCGCCTCCGTCAAAGCTGCCACCGCCGCCACCGCTGAAACTGTCTGACGACCCGCCCCCGCCGCCGCCGGAGAACCCGCCGGGTATCCAGCCGCCGCCGCCACGTCCCCCGCGACCACCGGCGAAATTCATCACGCCCATCATGAGCACGACGACAAAAATGACCACACCGGCAATGACCGGAAACAGCATGCCGCCCGCCAGCCACCACGCCGCCGCGCCGGTGACCGCACCGGTGGCACTGGCACCCACAAAGCGGCCCATTAGTGTTCGCAGCAGCGGCCCGACCAACAGTGCCGCCACAAAGCCGAGCACCAAAAAATTCTCGTAATTGACGCTGCTGGACGCGACCCGTTTTTTGACCGGCGGCGGCAGTGCTTCACCTTGCAGCACACCGATCATTTTTTCCACGCCTTGCTCGATGCCCGCGGCAAATTCTCCGGCGCGAAATTTCGGCCCGACGACCTCGGTAATAATGCGTTTGGACATCGCATCGGTGAGCGCGCCCTGCAAGCCGGGGCCGCTAAGGATCTGCATCTTGCGATCATTCTTGGCGATCAGGAAAAGCACGCCGTCATCGACACCTTTGCGGCCGATCTTCCAATTTTCGGCCACCCGCAAGGCGTAATCAAAAATTGCTTCCGGCTGTGTGGTGCCGACGATCAGCACGGCAATTTGCGCGCCTTTTTCCGCTTCAAACGCCTTCAGGCGCGCGCCGATGCGCGATTCATCTTCGGCCGAGAGCGTGGCTGTCAGATCGATGACGCGCTTATCGTATTTCGGAATCGGTTGCGGATCGCCTTCGGCCGCGTTGACAACGGATGCACCAAACGTGAGGAGTGCGGCCAACCAGAACAACGCCCGCACCAACTGGCGACGGGCGTTCATGGGCAAGCGATGCTTTCCCGGCTCACGAATGGCCGATTACTTTGCAGGCGCGACGGTGGGGGCGGGTGCCGGCGCGGCGGCAGGGGCGGGCGCGGCAGCGGGCGCAGGCTTGGCGCGAAAATCCACTTTCGGCGCAACCGAAATTGCTTTCTCGTTTTCCACCGTGAACTGCGGCTTGACCGAATAGCTGAACAGCATCGCCGTCAGGTTGGTCGGAAACTGGCGGGTGAGTACGTTGTATTGTTCAATCGTTTCCGTGAAGCGTTTGCGCGCCACCGTGATGCGATTTTCGGTGCCTTCCAGTTGCGATTGCAGTTCGCGGAAGTTCGCGTCGGACTTCAATTGCGGATAATTTTCCGCGACCACCAACAGGCGCGAAAGTGAGCTGGACAGATCGCCCTGCGCTTTTTGAAAGTTTTGCATGGCCTGCGGATTGTTCAGCGCATTGGCATCAAGCTTCACCTGACCGACGCGTGAGCGCGCTTCGGTCACGCCGAGCAACACGTCCTTTTCCTGTTGCGCATAGCCTTGCACGGTCGCCACCAGATTGGGGATCAAATCCGAACGGCGCTGGTACTGATTGACCACTTCCGCCCAGGATTTTTTCACCGCCTCGTCCCTGGTCTGAAAATCGTTGTAGCCACAGCCGGAAAGTGACACGGAAAGGGAAAGTGCGGCCGCCAAACCCAACATAAACGTCCATTTGCGCATTTTTGCTCCTGAAGAATGTAGGGCGACCAAATGATCGCGCCTGATAAGTAAGGGTGATTCTAGCGATTGCAAGGGGTGGCGTCACGCAAAACGCCTCGCGCCGCTTTACCGATAAAATTTCATCTGCACTTTAGCGTTCCGTCGTTCCCGCCATTGCCTTTTTCGCGAACATCAAATCCTCCCACGCCTTCAATTTGTCCGGCATATTTCGCAACAGATAGGCGGGATGATACGTTGCCAGTACCGGGATGCCACGATACGCGTGCCATTTCCCGCGCATGGATGCCATGCTGGCGTCGGATCCGGTCAATCGATTGAGTGCAATTTTTCCGAGCGCGACAATTATTTTTGGCTGGATCAAATCGATTTGCCGATCCAGCAGCGGCGCGCACGCCAGTGCTTCGTCGATGGTCGGATTTCGATTGCCCGGTGGACGGCATTTGACGACGTTCGCGATATAGACTTCGCGTCCGCGCGCTAAGCCGGTGGCAGCCAGCATGGCATCGAGCAACTGCCCGGCCGGGCCAACAAACGGTTCACCCTGATCGTCCTCCTCGGCACCCGGCCCTTCGCCGACGAACAGCCACGGCGCACTCGACGCGCCGACGCCAAGCACCGCCTGTTTGCGCTGGCGGCACAATTTGCACGCTTCGCAGGTTGCCGCTTCGGTCTTCAGGCCATCCCAATCAAGCAGCGCGATGCGTTCGATGCGTGCAATATGCGCCGGATCAGGTACATCGGCACCTGCGATGGCGGGCGCGGAGATTGGCCGCGACGCGGCGCGCGGCGTAACAGGTGATTCGGCCTGCCGAACCGGCGCTTTCGGCGGTTGACGGCGAGCAGCGTCATTCGCGCCCGCGCACAGCGCCACACTTGTTGGCGCATCGGTGGTTTGCGCGGCGCCGGCCTTCGACAAATTGGTCGATGCCTGCTGCATCTCAAACAACGGCCACAGCTCCAGCTCGCGCAGGTAATCCTCGTCGCAGGGGGGATCGATGCCGATCATAAAAGCGTCGGCACCAGATTGAGGCCGAGAAACAACGCGTCTTCACGTCCGGTTGGCGCCGGATAGTAGTCGCGGCGCATGCCGAGTTTCTGGAAGCCGAAATTGTCGTACATGCGGCGTGCGGGCAGGTTCGAGGGCCGCACTTCGAGGTAGAGCATGTCCAGTTTCTGGCGTCGGCAGGATTCGATCAGGTGCTGAAGAAAGCGTGCCCCGACGCCGCGTCCCTGCCAGGCGCTGGCGACGGCAAGATTCAGCAAATGCGCCTCATCGAGCGCCGTCATCACGATCGCGTAGCCGATCAATTCGTTGCCCGACCAGCAGCCGATGCACTGCTGCCCGCTCAAGAGGGAATCACGGAAATTGCCGATCGTCCATGGATAAACGTAGACGCCCGCCTCAATGGCGGCAACGCCGCAAAGATCGCGTTCCAGCAACGCGCGAAACGCAATGGCCGGTGTTGCCGCGTTTGGCATTGAGGCGATCATCGCGCTCATGCGCTGACCTTTTTCATTTTATGTTCTGCGCGCTCGGTGATGGTCATGGCGACTTTGTTGCGAAGGTAAAGTGGTGCGGCAAACTCGGGTTCGAGCGCGATTTTGAGTCCGAACTGGGCGATTTGCCGCGCCGCGATGGTCACGACTTCGCGCGCACCGGGCAATGCGTTAGAGACAATGCGGCCCAACTGTGTGCGGTAGCGGCCAGACAGCGGCGTCAACAATGCGGGCACATCAAAAGCACTGCCGATGCCGCACCACAACTCACCCGCAATGGCCGGCAATTCAACCGGCTTCACCAGCATCGGTGCGACCACCGCCGTCCAGCCAGTGGCGTCTTGCGAACGTTCATATGCCGCGAAATAAATTTCGCCCATGCGTGCATCGAGGGCAACGATAACTTTTTCGGCATCGCATTGCTCGGCCAGCGCCATTTGTGTTGGCACCGGCATCACACGTTTGCCCAAGCCAAGTGCCAGCCCCTGCGTCAGACCGCAGGCGATGCGTACGCCGGTGAACGAACCCGGCCCTTGACCGAATGCAATCGCATCCAGATCCGCCAACGTCAGCGTCGCCTCATCGAGCAACGCATGAATCATCGGCAACGCGAGTTCGGAGTGGCGTTGCCCGGCATCGGCCTCGCGCGTGAACAGCCGGTCGCCGCGCTGGATGGCAAGCGACAGGCGTTCGGTGGAGGTTTCGATGGCGAAGAGGTTGTAGGCGGGCATGATGGCGCAATGGTTGTGGACATTATCCTAGAATCGTCCATTGATGGCGCGGGCGCATGAGTTGGCGCATGAGTTGGCGGATAAGGCATGATCGGCCGGGCGGTCTGCGCAGAAAAATGAGGTTGATGGTAGCCTTGTTGGGATTGGTTTTAAGCGGGTCGAGCGCAGCATGATCGGGATCTTCACCATGCGGCCGGGGAAATCTGTAAAAATTGCGGTGAAATTGAAATGAGCAAAATGAGCAACGACGAGAAGAAAATGCAATGGCGTACCCATGGAGTACGCGTCATTCCCGGCAACGCGCTTGACAGCAATACCGCGCAAACGCCCGGCATGTCGCGCGCGGCGGCGGTCAATTTTGCACGGGTCGGCGCGGAAAAAATATGGGTCGGCACCGTGACCATTCATCCCAACGCCAAGACCGGCGCGCATCACCACGGCCCGGTGGAAAGCGTGATCTATGTGGTAAAGGGCCGCGCACGCATGCGCTGGGGAGAAAAACTGGAGTTCACCGCCGAAGCCGGCCCCGGCGATTTCATTTATGTGCCGCCGTATGTGCCACACCAGGAAATGAACGCCAGCAAAAGCGAGGCGCTGGAGTGTGTGCTGTTGCGCAGCGGGCAGGACCCGGTGGTGGTGAACCTCGATATTCCGACCATGGAAAATCCGGAAACGGTGCATTGGGTGGATAACATTCAT
>JANLQC010000134.1:0-5730 GCA_031367575.1 Betaproteobacteria bacterium
GATGCTGCTCTATTGGTACCACTTCGCGATCAACGGCAAACGCATCGATGTCGAGACCGACGACGATTCGATTGGCGGGCATTTCCTGCATCTGCTGCATGGAAAAAAGCCTTCTGACCTTTGGGTGCGTTCGATGCACACATCGCTCGTGCTCTATGCCGAACACGAGTTCAATGCATCCACCTTTGCCGCGCGCGTGATCGCCGGCACAGGGTCGGACATGTATTCCGCCATCACCGGCGGCATCGGTGCGCTGCGCGGCCCGAAGCATGGCGGTGCCAACGAAGTCGCGTTCGACATTCAATCGCGCTATCAAAATCCGGATGAAGCCGAAGCCGATATCGTCAAACGCGTATCTGAAAAACAAGTCGTGATCGGCTTCGGCCACCCGGTCTACACCGTTTCCGACCCGCGCAATGTGGTCATCAAGCGAGTGGCGGAACGGCTCTCGAAAGATGCGGGCAACATGAAGCTATACAACATTGCCGAGCGGCTCGAAGCGGTGATGTTGCGCGAAAAAAAAATGTTTCCGAATCTGGATTGGTTCAGCGCGTGCTCGTATCACATGATGGGTGTGCCGACCCCGATGTTCACGCCGCTTTTCATCATTTCGCGCACCTCGGGCTGGGCCGCGCATGTGATCGAACAGCGCATCGATGGCAAGATCATTCGGCCAAGCGCGAATTACACGGGGCCGGAAGATTTGAAATTCACGCTGATCGGCGAAAGGAAGTAGTTGCCCGGATTCTAGTAGTTGCCCGGATTCTGCAAGGAGAAAATTTTCATGATTGAAGACCATCTCGATACTGCCAACAGAAGCGTCACACTCGGGCAATGCATCGACCTGTTGAACGCCCGGCGGCAAATCGTATCGATGCAGATTCAGGAGTACGCCCGGCCAGTGCCCGCATGTGACCGAGACTACAACGCGCTACTTGCCGAGCGCGGAGAGATCATCCATGCCATCGCGTTGCTTACGCCGATTTTCACCGGTGAAGCACGCATCCCGCATCCGCGCGAAGATATTTTTTCTCATTGAACTCCACATCGAAAGACAACAACAATGTCCGCACACATCAGTAACGTCCGCCCCAAACCCGACAAAGTTCTGGTCGATATCGTCGACTACGTCACCAAATACAAAATCAAATCCAGCGAAGCCTACGACACGGCGCGCTATTGCCTGCTCGATACGTTGGGCTGCGGATTTGAAGCGCTCGAATATCCCGCTTGCCGCAAAATGCTCGGGCCCATCGTGCAAGGCACAATGGTGCCGAACGGCGCGAAAGTGCCCGGCACGCAATTTCAGATGGATCCCGTCAAGGCTGCGTTCGATATCGGCGCAATGATCCGCTGGCTCGACTTCAACGACACCTGGCTCGCGGCCGAATGGGGTCATCCCTCGGACAATCTGGGCGGCATTTTGGCCACCGCCGATTGGCTCTCACGCAATGCCGTCGCGACCGGGAAAAAACCACTCACGGTGCAGAACGTCCTCACGGCAATGATCAAGGCGCATGAAATTCAGGGCTGCATCGCGCTGGAAAATTCGTTCAACAAAGTCGGGCTCGATCACGTGGTGCTGGTGAAAGTTGCCTCCACCGCCGTTGTGGCCGAAATGATGGGTTTGTCGAAGGACGAAATTCTCAACGCGGTTTCACTCGCCTGGGTCGATGGTCAATCGTTGCGCACCTATCGCCATTCACCCAACACCGGCTCGCGCAAATCGTGGGCAGCAGGTGACGCGACTTCGCGCGCGGTGCGGCTGGCACTCATCGCCAAGACCGGCGAGATGGGTTATCCGTCAGTGCTCTCGGCCAAGACCTGGGGCTTTTACGACGTGCTGTTCAAAGGCAACGCATTCAAGTTCCAGCGCCCATATGGCTCGTATGTGATGGAAAACGTGTTGTTCAAGATTTCTTTTCCCGCCGAATTCCATTCGCAGACGGCAGTGGAAGCGGCGATGACGATTCATGGTGAGTTGAAAAAACTCGGCAAGAGCGAAAAAGATATCAAGAAAATCACCATCCGCACGCACGAAGCCTGTATCCGCATCATCGACAAGAAGGGCCCGCTCGATAACCCGGCCGACCGCGATCATTGCGTTCAGTACATGGTGGCAGTGCCGATTATTTTTGGCCGTCTCACCGCGAGCGACTACGAAGACAACATCGCCGCCGATAAACGCATCGATGTGTTGCGCGACAGGATTATCTGCGTGGAGGACACCAAATTCACCAAGGACTACCACGATCCAAGCAAGCGTTCGATCGCCAACGCGCTCACGGTCGAATTCACCGACGGCAAGAAACTAAAGGAAATCGTCGTCGAATATCCGATCGGCCACAAGCGCCGCCGTAAAGAAGGCATGCCGGTATTGATGGCGAAATTTAAAACCAATCTCGCACGCGTATTTGCCGAAAAACAGCGCGGCGCGATCTGGGAATTGTGTACCAACGCAAAAAAATTGGATGCGACACCGGTCAATGAATTTGTCGATATGATGGTGATCTAGCGCGCAACCGTTCGGGGTGGCAAATATGAAACAAGGTTTTTCAGCATTGGTTTCAATCTTTCTGGTTGCCTCCGCCATATCCTTCCCCGACTGCGATGCGCAGGAATTGCAACCCGGCATGTATGCCACTACAGCCACCACAGAATTGGTGAGCGGCCCACCCAGGATTTTTCAAGACAAGGATTGCATTACCGCGCAAGATATCGCTTCCGGCCTCACCAAGGTCGGGATTGAAAGTGATTCTGATTGCAAAGCGCAAAACCTAACCAAAGGCGGCGGCAAGATCACGTACCGTTTATCTTGCGAAGAAAGCGGCGACAAGCACGCCGTCGATGTGGTCGGAACCTATAGTGCGGATTCTTTCAATTTCACCATCAAATCCGTCGGCAAGAACCCGCAATACAGATCGCTCAAAATAAATGGCAAGCGGATCGGTGCTTGCAAGTAGGCATCGTCAATGGCAACCACGATTCACCTTAAAATCACTGGCGCACGCCTCGCAAGACTGCGTAGCCATCACTCCTGCGGTACCTGTCCAAGAACTTAGGATTCCCAATGCCCCACAATATCCACAACACGCTCAAATCTTTTTCCCTGACATCCGGAAAAACCGGCCAATATTATTCCCTGCCGGAACTCGCCAAGACCTATCCGAATGTCACCAAGCTGCCGGTGTCGATCCGCATCGTGCTGGAAAGCGTGCTGCGCAATTGCGATGGCAAAAAAGTTTCGGAACAGCACATCAGGCAGCTCGCCAACTGGCAGCCGAATGCGGCGCGCACCGATGAAATTCCGTTCGTGCTGGCGCGCATCGTGTTGCAGGATTTCACCGGCATTCCATTGCTGGCGGATTTGGCCGCGATGCGCAATGTGGCGCAAAAAATGGGCAAGAATCCGAAAGTGATCGAGCCGCTGGTGCCGGTCGATTTGGTGGTCGATCACTCGGTACAGGTCGACAACTACGGCACCAAGGAGTCGCTTGATCTCAACATGAAACTCGAATTTCAGCGCAATCAGGAACGCTATGAATTCATGAAGTGGGGCATGCAAGCGTTCGACACATTCAAGGTTGTTCCGCCCGGCATTGGCATCGTGCATCAGGTCAATCTCGAATACCTTGCGCGCGGCGTACACAACAAGGGCGGCGTTTACTACCCGGATACCTTGGTCGGCACCGATTCGCACACCACCATGATCAACGGCATTGGCGTCGTCGGCTGGGGGGTGGGAGGCATCGAAGCGGAGGCAGGCATGCTGGGGCAACCGGTGTACTTTCTCACGCCCGATGTGGTCGGCGTGAATCTCACCGGAAAGTTGCGCGAAGGTGTGACCGCGACCGATCTTGTATTGGTCGTCACCGAAATGTTGCGCGCGGCCAAAGTGGTCGGCAAGTTTGTGGAGTTTTTCGGCGAAGGTGCGACCACATTGGCACTGCCCGACCGCGCGACGATCGCCAACATGGCCCCGGAATACGGTGCGACGATGGGCTTTTTCCCGGTCGATGATGTCACCGTCGATTACCTGCGTTTCACCGGCCGCACTACCGAGGAACTCGATGCCTTCACCGCATATTACAAAGCACAAAATTTGTACGGTATTCCGAAAGCGGGGGAAATCAATTACTCGACCTCGCTGGCGCTCGATCTCGCGTCGGTGAAAACATCTCTCTCCGGCCCGAAGCGTCCGCAGGATCGGATCGAACTCGGAAACATGAAATCGCAATTCATCTCCCTGTTCTCGAAACCGCCCGCCGAAAACGGATTCTCGAAAGCACCGGGTGATTTGGCCAAGCGCGTCAAGGCGGGCGATGTCGAAATCGGGTCTGGCGATGTGCTGATCGCGGCAATCACGTCATGCACCAATACCTCGAACCCCGGCGTATTGCTGGCGGCCGGATTGCTCGCGAAAAAGGCGGTGGAAAAAGGCCTCACGGTGAAGCCGCATATCAAGACCTCGCTGGCACCCGGTTCGCGTGTGGTCACCGATTATCTGACCAAAGCAGGCCTGTTGCCCTATCTCGAAAAACTCGGCTTCTTCCTCGCGGGTTATGGATGCACCACCTGCATCGGCAACGCGGGCGACCTGCGTCCCGAATTCAATGAACACATTGTCAAGGACGATCTTGTCTGCGCGGCCGTGCTCTCGGGAAACCGCAATTTTGAAGCGCGCATCCATGCCAATATCCGTGCCAATTTCCTCGCCTCGCCGCCTCTTGTGGTTGCGTATGCGATCGCCGGCACGGTGCTGAAAAATCTTGAGATCGAGCCCGTCGGCAATGGTACCGATGGCCCGGTGTTTCTGAAAGACATCTGGCCCACCAGCGCCGAAGTCGCCGCCGTGATGAATTACGCAACCGATCCCGCCACCTTCCGCCGCCTCTATTCAAATCTCGGCGCGGACAACCCGCTGTGGCAGAACATCAAAGGCGTGCCGGGCCAGGTGTACACATGGCCGAAGTCGACCTACATCGCCGAGCCACCGTTCTTCGGCGAAAATTTCGGCATGAGTGCGGGCATCGCGAAAGACGTGAAAGGCGCGCGCGCGTTCGGTGTGTTTGGTGATTCGATTACCACCGATCACATTTCGCCCGCCGGTTCGATCAAAGACACGTCGCCAGCCGGAAAATTTTTGATCAGCAACAAAGTAATGAAGGCCGATTTCAACAGCTACGGCGCACGGCGCGGCAACCATGAAGTGATGATGCGCGGCACTTTCGCCAACGTGCGCATCAAGAATCTGATGATGCCCGTGAACGCCGATGGCTCGCGCTTTGAAGGCGGTGTCACGCTGATGCAACCGGGCGGCGAACAAACGCCGATTTACGATGCCGCGATGGCGTACATCGCCGCCGGCACGCCGACGGTGATTTTCGGCGGGGAAGAATACGGCAGCGGCTCCTCGCGCGATTGGGCCGCCAAAGGCACGCAACTGCTGGGTGTGAAAGCCGTGATCGCCAAGTCTTTCGAGCGCATCCATCGCTCCAACCTGATCGGCATGGGTGTACTCGCCTGCCAATTCAAGAACGGGGAATCGGCCGAGTCGCTCGGCATCACGGGCGACGAAAGTTTCGACGTCATCGGCTTGCAGGGCGGCATCAAACCGCAAATGGATGTCACACTTACGATCACACGCAAAGACGGCAGCAAAAAGTCCACGCAAGTATTGTTGCGCATCGATACCCCCATCGAGGTGGACTACTACCTGCATGGCGGAAT
>JANLQC010000432.1:0-3199 GCA_031367575.1 Betaproteobacteria bacterium
GCCCCGCACCCGGTGGCAAACAGGTAAACGTAATCGGTTGGCTCACCCCCGCCAGATTTCGCAGCGCCGAATCGGCAAGTCGCTCGCCGCTTTTCATCAGCCACGTCCCGTCGCTTTGCAACAAGCCCGAATGAATCGCGCCATCGACACTCGCGCGCGCCACCAGGTCACACGCGGCACGCGGTGCCGTGACGGCGGCTTGCTGCTTCAGCAAATTCAATTGTGTCTCCAGCGCCGCGTTTGAATTGGGCCGCCACGTCACCTGTTGCCCGACGATGGGTGCCAGATCGGTGTCCATCGCCATCACAAATGCGGCAACCTGCGCGCGCGTGGTGGCCACCGGCGCGGGAAAATTGAATACCGGATCACTCAGAAATGAATCGAGCGTATCGACGCTACCGTCGTGCGAAAAACCGAATCCGCGAATCTGCTGACCGGTCGGGACGGCGGTACTGAGGCTGAAACCAAACATGCCGATTTTTTGGTACACGTTTCGCAGATGCGGTACCTTGAAATTTTCCGAGATGCGGCCACCCTCGAATGCCATCAGGCCGGCGGTGCCGAATCGCTGTGCGGTCGGGTTCAGGGTGTGGCAGCTATTGCAGCTTCCCAGCAGCGTGATAAGGTTGTTATTGAAATAAATATCGCGACCCGCCTGCTCGGATTCGTTGAGCGAATTGTTGAGCGCACGCACCGGATTCGGTGGCATCGCGAGCGCCATCGCGAAATCGGTGAAGCTTTGCATTTGGTTTTCACCCAATACGGAATCGCGTCCGACCAATCCCACAAAGGCAGTATTGAATTCCTTGAAGCTTGCTTCCTCAATTGACTCTGGCGCGCCGCGCACCGTCTGCCGATTGACGCCGGTTCGGTCGCCGCGCCAATGCAGCGGACCATTGCCGCGCATGCCGCGCAATGTCTGCGTACCCATCGGCCCCTTCAGCGGATGAAAACGCAATGTCGTGCGCGGGTTGAGGGGCACATACGCGTTCGGATTTGCCTTCGTCACGTCATCCGGGTTGCCCAAATCCCACGACAAATGATCCATGTCACCGAAGATGTGGCAACTCGCGCACGACGACGTGCCGTTGGCGGAGGATTCGCTCGCGTCGTACAAAAACTGCCGACCGGTTTTTACGTTTGCGCTTTCCGGCGAGAACAGCGTGAGTGTCGCGACGGTCGATTTCGCGGCGGTGTCGATCACCGCGACACTGTGCGCGATCCGCGAATATACATAGAGGCGCGAACCACTCGCATTGATCGCGAGCCCGGCCGGGCCGGCGGGAACGGCGATATGCTGCGCGCTGTCCGGCACAAAACCGGCGGGCGATAACGAAGCGGTCGAAAGCGCGGCAACTTTTGCCGAACCAAACGCCGCCGTGTACAAGGTGGTGCCATCGGGGCTAAACACCAGCGCCGTCGGCTGCGCCAGACTTCGCGCCTTGGTGGCCGCCGAGACAGTGGCCCCTTGCGGCAACGAAAAATCAATGTGCGAATTGAGATGCACCGCATCAACCCGATTGGCCGCCACATTGACCACACTGATGCGGCTCTCGGCGATGCGCCCGCGCACGGTGCTGGCCGCCGTCCCCGGGCCTTCAAACCGAATATGATTCTGCGCGTTCGTGTTGCTCACATACACCGCACCCGAGGCGGGATGTACCGCCATGTTAAACAGTGTCGAACCGACACCGCTGACCTGCGATACCACGGCAGGCAAAGCGGCATTCGCGTCGATCGCGAACAGGTCAAAATCGGGCAGCGTAAATTTGACCTTCGCACTCCAATCGGTACCGGCCTCATCGCGCCATGCCGCACCATCAAAACGCACAATCAATCCGGTGCCCGGTGCGAGCACATTGTCGGCACTGCGGTTCGGCAATGGCTTGGCACCAATGACGGCATCGCGATGCAGCGTGGTGGTGCGATTGCCCGACATGAACGGCGCCGCATAGACCCGGCTGCCATCCGCGTTTACCGCGAGCGCGCGCGGTGTATCGGCGAATAGCGTGAGGATCGTCAACGGTTTTCCATTGAGCGTATCGTCAAGTGATGCGGCATCAAACACCCACACATCCGCGCGGCCTTGTCCCGCTGTTGCGAGAATTGCGCCATTGAAGCCCGGCCGATTCTGCCCGCGCGCCGCCGCGGTGATAAAGGCGCGATCCCGATTGGTGCCGGCAAACACAATGTCGCGCGGCTCATCACCCACCAACAGTGTGCGCAACACGCGCGGCGTGCCATCGAGACGCACCACGCTTACCGAGTCCGACAGATGGTTCACCACCCAGACTTCATTGGCGTTTCGTTCCGCCACCGCGACCGGTTCCAGACCGACGGAAATTGAGCTCGCGAGACGAAGCGTATCGCCTTGCAGCGCATAAATTTCCAGACAATTGGCGGGCGTGTTGGTGACAAACAGTCGCTGGCCATCGGCCGACAAGGCAATGGGACGAACCGGGCCGCTTTCAAAAACGGTGACGGAATTCGGCGCCGACTCGGCGGAAACCGAATCAGTTCCCGTGCCGCACTGGAACACCGGTTTTTGCAGCGCAGTGCCGAGCGATTGCTCGATTTGTGCGTTGGTGGCAGTGACCACGGTGGGCGGAGGCGGAGTGGGGGTGACGGTGGCAGGCGCACTGGATCCGCTGCCGCCGCCGCAGCCGCTGATCGCGAACGCCGATATTGCGAACGACACAATTGTTGCATGACGCATGATATGAACCGTTTCAAAACAAATTGATTGGAATACTACCCGCATCGCGCGGGTTGAAGGCGGATTGTTGATTCTTGCACGTCAACGGAAACTGGTTTTGATGACATGCGCCGTGAGGTCGAATCGTGCATTTTTGTCTGCATCAACAGGCGCGATCAATCCGTCACAACAATGCTGACATTTGTAAATGCATGAAAAACTGCACCGCGGTACTGGTGTATTGTGGTTCAATAACTGCAAATAAATTACTGCGCATGCGCGACTCTCCCGGGATCCGTGCAACCAATAAAAGACTTGGGGAAAAATGAAAAAAATTGAGATCCTGTTGATTCCTGGTCGATTCCCGCGCGCGACGATTTCTTCCCTGACGCTCGCATTGACACTCTTGCTGCCAACACCGTTCGCGGCAGCACAGTCGAATGCGAATCCAGACACCAGTCCGAACCAGCGTATCAATGAGCTGGAAAAGAAGTTGCAAAAAAG
>JANLQC010000162.1:0-2125 GCA_031367575.1 Betaproteobacteria bacterium
AGCGCTGGTTCATAATCGCGCTGGACAATGGAGCATCCGAATCAACGAGCAGTGGCGCGTATGTTTCCGATTCAAGAGTGGCGATGCATACGATGTTGAAATTGTCGATTACCATTAAGGAGAAATAAACATGATCAAAAATAGATTACGTGCCATTCATCCGGGGGACTTTTTGCGCGAAATCCTGGAAGAAATGGGCATATCTCAAGCTGAATTTGCCCGCGCCATCGGGGTGTCGCCCATGCGCGTTTCGCATGTGGTCAAGGGAACGCGTCCCGTGACAGCAGAACTGGCATTGCTGTTCGGTCGCGCCTTCGACCAAACGCCGCAATATTGGCTTAATCTCCAAGCGTCATTCGACCTGAAAACGGCGGAGGCGACTCTTGGCAATCGTCTCTCCGGCATCCATTCGTTTGCGCATGCCTAATTTTTTGGCGTGATCCTGCCCGCCAACGCGCGCGCGCCATCAAGCAAAAACTGCTGATCGGACGCCAGCAGGAAAAAAGTCGCGCCTTTCTTCTGCCACGTTGCGCAATCTTCGCTAGGAGGGAAGAACATTCCCACCGCTTTGCCATGCCGTTGTCCGGCGGCGCAAATTTGCTCGACCGCTTCAATCACTCGGGCATCCATTGGGCTGGCCGTGCCCAGCGATACCGTGAGATCCATGCGGCCGACGAACAGGCAGTCGATGTCTTTCGTCGATGCAATGTCATCGAGATTCGCCAACGCCTCCGCATCCTCAATTTGCGCAATGACCGTGGTGTACGCCGCACTGTCGCGAATATGATCGGCGAACAGCTTGGTGGTGTAGCGCGCGGCACGGCTCGAACCGGCATAGCCGCGGCCACCCGGCCCGTAGTGCGCGGCGCGCGCAAGCTCCTCGGCCTGGGATCCGGAAATAACATGCGGCAAGATGATTCCCGTCGCGCCTGAATCCAGCGCGCTTAAAATTTCACTGGCGTTGCCGGTTTGAACACGCACCAGCGAAGGCATGTCGGCGGCGCGAAACGCGGCCACGCAGCCATCAAGCTCCATTCGGCCAAAAGGGGCGTGTTCGGCATCGATGCATATGCACCCGAGTGGCGTGAGGCCCAGCACCTCGCAAACAATCGTCGAGGGCGTTTTGACAAAGGTGCCCATCATCACCTCACCCGCACAAAGCCGGGCGCGGAAAGTGTCGATCCTGCTCACGGCGATTGCGTTGGCCACAAACGTCTGGAGGCGATGGCGGCCCCTTCCGCCAGCGCCGCCAGCTTGGCGTAAACAATTTCGGCATCAACATTGCCGTACCCGGCAAAGGTCGAGAAGCCACAATCGGATCCGGCAATCACCCGCTCACGCCCGACAATGTTGGCGAAACGCTCAATGCGCTCGGCAACCAGCAACGGATGCTCGATGAAATTCGACACCGAATCGAGCACGCCGGGAACGAGAATCTTGTCAGCGGGAATGTTGCTGTCGCGAAACACCGTCCACTCATGCGCATGGCGCGGATTACATGATTCAAACAGCAGTGCCTGCGGCTTTGACCGCAGCGCGATCGGCAACACCACATCCATTGGTACATCGCAGTGATGCGGCCCCTCGTAATTGCCCCAGCAGATGTGCATGCGCACACGGTCTGCCGCAATGTTGCGCAGCGCCGTATTGAGCGCCTCGACATGTTGATGCGCGAGCCGAACATATTCGCTTTCAGGCTTGTCCTTGAACATCATGTGGCGGCCGAGACCGAGATCGGGACTGTCCAGTTGCAAGGTGAATCCGGCCGCAACGATCGCCTCATACTCAGGCCGCATCGCCTCGGCAAGCGCATTCAGGTAGGCCTCGTGCGACGGATAATATTCGTTGGGTTGAAACAGCGCGATCACGCCCGGCGAGGCGGCGTTCATGAAGGTACCGACCGGTGTCGATGCATCGATGGCCGCCTTGAAATGCCGGATGTCGGCATGCAAGGGATCCAGCGTCTTGAGGGCAATCGGGCCAACACAACGCGGGCGCCGATATTGCGGCGACCCGCCGGACGCCGCGAGCCGTTTCATGAATGACGGAAATGCTTCAAGATCCTGCGGCGTGCGGCGCGGGCTGTCACCTTCGAAACCGGTGATGCGATCCTTGATGTAAGTCG
>JANLQC010000213.1:0-6299 GCA_031367575.1 Betaproteobacteria bacterium
GGCCGCGACCGCTTTCTTTGCGACTTCGGCCACCTGCAAACTCTCGTCCACCTGTGTGCGCGGAATCTTCGCAAAGAACATCGGCACGCTCATCAGTGCGAGGATGGCGATGATCGCCATCACGATCACCACCTCGATGAGAGTAAATCCCGACGTTTTTGCCGATGCGCTCGGGCCGGAAAATTTCATCTCTCGTCACTCGCGGCAATGCATCTACATGCGATTGAATGAAACACAAAACACAAGCATTGGCGCGGCGTTCGGAGCAAAACAACACGGAAAACCGCGCCAGTGCTGGAGTTTGACGATTTCATGGGCTGGCGACCGGATAATCCGGTTGCTTCGATGGCTGCGCATCATTGAACGCGGAGAGTTTCATTGCTTGCTGATAGATGCCAGTAATTTTTGGGTATGCTTCAAGCGCACATTTGAAGCGATTCGCGTTGGCCACTTGCGGAACCAGACAAATATCGGCCAGCGTCGGAGTCTCACCGAGGCAAAAAGTGCTTTGCTCGTTGCGGACATCGAGGATTTTTTCCAGCGCGGCGAAACCTTCCGCAATCCAGTGGCAATACCACTTGTTTTTCGCCGTATCGCTGATCTTTAATTCGTCCGAAAGATAACTGAGCACGCGGGTATTGTTCAGAGGATGAATATCGCAAGCGATCATCTGCGCCACTGATCGCACCCACGCGCGATCCTTGACATCGGTCGGCAGCAATGCAGGCTCTGGATGGGTTTCATCGAGATACTCGATAATGGCCAACGATTGCGCGAGGTTGAAATCGCCGTCGACCATGAACGGCACCAAACCTTGCGGATTGATCGATTTGTATGCCGACTTGCGCTGTTCGCCGTTGGCCAAATGAATATAGCGCCGATCGGGATTGAGCCGCTTGAGGTTGAGGGCGATGCGAAGGCGAAACGCGGCGGAAGAGCGGAAGTATTCGTAGACGATCATGGGCGGCGTTTATAATTTGGCAATGATCGATTATAGTCCGCCGCATCAAAACACAAATGTCAGCAGAATCACCCGCGATTCGCTGGCGGCGTCACTTCGGCATGGGCACAACATTGACGCCTGTGGCGACGGCGGCTTCAGCGACGGCGGCTTCAGCGACGACGGCGAATCCGCGATCCAGATGCATGCCGGCAAAACGCTGAAGGCCGCCGCCGTATTGATTCTGGTAATCAACCAACCGGGTCAGCCGACCGTGCTATTCACCCAGCGAACCGCACATCTCACCGACCACGCCGGGCAAATCAGTTTTCCCGGCGGGCGTGCGGAAGCTGCGGATAGCGATCCGTTTCACACGGCCCTGCGCGAGGCCGAGGAAGAAACCGGGGTCGATGCCAATCGCATTGAGATCATCGGCACGATTCCGCAATACACGACCGGCACCGGTTACCTGATCACGCCGGTGGTGGGCTGGATGGAACCGCCCATCCTTTATCGGCCCGACCCGACTGAAGTTGAAGAATGTTTCGAAGTGCCGTTTGAATTTCTGACCAACATCGACAACCATCAACTTGAAACCGCCATGTACAAAGGCCGCATGCGCAGTTATTACGCGATGCCGTATCGCCACCGCTATATCTGGGGGGCAACCGCCGGCATGCTGGTCAGCCTCACGCGCGTACTTGGGGCCGCGCACGGAAAGAACGTTGGCCAGCCGCTGCGGCGTGCGCCGGATTCCGGTTGACGGCATTTTATTTTGGTAACCCCCTCCCATGAAAAAAAGGAAACAGCATGAACACCACCCCCAGCGGCTTGCAATTTGAAGACACCGTCATCGGCAGCGGCGCAGAAGCCGTCCAAGGCAATCAAGTCGCGGTTCATTACACCGGCTGGCTCTACACCAATGGTGTCGCCGGAAACAAATTCGATTCCAGCAAGGATCGCGGCCAGCCCTTCAAATTCCCGCTTGGCGGCGGGCAGGTGATTCGCGGTTGGGATGAAGGTGTGGCGGGAATGAAAGTCGGCGGCACGCGCCGCCTGGTGATTCCGCCGGATTTGGGCTACGGCGCGCGCGGTGCCGGCGGCGTGATCCCGCCGAATGCCACGTTATTGTTTGAGGTGGAATTGCTGGGCGTTTAGCAAATGGCGTTTAGCGAAAGAACTTGCCAGCGCGCCATTTGCCTGACATCAGAGCTTGTGCGCGCCGATCAATAAACGATTGTATTGATCGTACTTTTCCTCAATCGCGCCATCCGCGCCCGGCGAACGCTTCACGGTGATCCACACCTCGGCCGGGAAACTGCCGGCGAGATCCATCGTGTAGGTGATCTCTTCGATGGCGAGTTCGCGTGCGGTCGCAAAATCCGGTGCTTTCCAATCGAACATCAAGTGTTGCGTCATCTGGTCCTTGAAAATTTCGATGTCGGACGCGTCCACTTCGACCACCTCCGCCAACGTGCAGCGCGCGCGGCGGGTCAGTGACAGGAACGACGCATCGCAGTGGCACGGCGGATCGCAGCGGTAGCCGGCTTTCAGATCGCACACCGCGAAGCCGCCGGAGGTGACCCACTCATCTTCGTCGCACGCGCTGCTGGTTCGATAGAGTTCCGCGTCGGAGTCATCAAGGCGCACCGCTTTGAGGAACTTTGCCATCTCAGGCGAACCTCAACTTCAGTTTTTCCATCGTCGCCACCAGCCTGGCGCGGATTCCGGGCTCGAAGGCGGAATGGCCCGCATCAGGAACGATCTGGTAATCGGCTTCCGGAAACGCCCGTGCCAGCTCGTCAGCCGAGATGATCGGGCAAACCATGTCGTAGCGCCCCTGCACAATGGTCGCAGGAATATGCCGCACGCGACCGAGATGTTCCATCAAAAAATTGTCGGCCAGAAAAATATCGTTCATGAAGTAATGCGCTTCGATGCGTGCAAGGCCGAGTGCCAGTCCGTCGCTGCCAAAGTTGGCGACCACGGCGTCGTTCGGCAACAAAGTCGAACACGACCCTTCGTAAATGCTCCAAACGCGCGCCGCCGGCATGTGGATCGCCGGATCCGGATTTGTCAGCAGGGTGTGATAGCACTTCAGGATGTCGCCGCGTTGCTGCGCCTGCAGGTGGCCGGAAAACTTGTGCCACGCCTCGGGGAAAACATTTTTCAATCCGTAGAGAAACCAATCGATCTCGGCGCGGCGGCACAAAAAAATGCCGCGCAAGATCAGCGCCATGCAGCGCGCCGGATGATGCTCGGCATAGGCAAGGGCCAGGGTGGAACCCCATGAGCCGCCAAACACCATCCAGCGCTCGATGCCGAGATGTTTTCTGAGCGTCTCCATATCCGCGACCAGGTGCGGCGTGGTGTTGTCGCGCAATTCACCCAGTGGCGTTGAACGCCCCGCGCCGCGTTGGTCAAAAATCACAATGCGATAAAACGCCGGATCAAAAAACTGCCGGTGCGATGCCGATGCGCCCGAGCCGGGGCCGCCATGCAAAAACACCACCGGTACGCCACGCGGATTGCCCGACTGCTCGTAATACATGGTGTGAATCGCGTCCAGCGGCAGCATCGCCGACTGATAAGGTTCGAGTGAAGGATAGAAATCGGTACGGGTACTGTCGGGCGAATCAGCTTGCATCAACGTGTTCTCCGGATGAGAAGCCAGAAGCGTAGCAGAACGAACAATTCGCGCGCGGCGGCGCTAATGTGAAACTTGACTCAAGTCAAACCTCTGAATTTGTTGCAGCGCACTAAAATAGTGTATTGTCAGCAGCATATTCGAGAAAAAAGTGTCGGAATTCAGGACATTGAATGCAGTAGAGGGGATCGACGGGAGAATCAAAATGCTCTACCAAATGCACGAAATGCAGCGGGCGGTCATGGAACCCTGGCGCTGGTGGGCTGAAGCCAGTGCGGACAGTTTGTCGAGTCCGTTTTCGCTGCTCTCATATGTGCCTAACGCGAACAAGTTTGTTGCCGGATTTGACTTGATGTTGCGTTTATCCAAGCGCTACGGACGACCGGCATTTGGCATTCGACACGTCGCGGTCGGTGGAACCAGCGCGGGCCATCAGGCCGATATTCACGAAGAAGTATTGCTCGATAAAGCGTTTTGCAAGCTTTTGCATTTCAGGAAATCCCGCTCAATCAAGAATGAACCGAAGGTGCTGATTTTTGCGCCGTTGTCGGGCCATTATTCAACACTGCTGCGCGATACCGTGCGCACCATGCTGCCCGATCACGATGTCACCATCACCGATTGGAAAGATGCGCGCGAAGTGCCGTTCACCGAGGGCGCATTTCACTTCGACGATTACGTTGCCTACGTGCAGGAATTCATCCGCTTCAAGCAGCAAGAGGCGGGCGGCAATGTGCATGTCATTTCCGTCTGCCAGCCGACGGTGCCGGTACTGGCCGCAATCTCGCTGATGGCGGCGCACGGCGAAAAATTGCCCACCAGCATGACCATGATGGGCGGGCCCATCGACACGCGCAGGAATCCAACGTCGGTCAACGATTTTGCCACGCGTAAACCGCTTTGGTGGTTCGAGCAGAACGTGATTCAGCGGGTGCCGGTGAAATACCCCGGTGCCATGCGCCGCGTCTATCCGGGCTTTTTGCAATTGACCGGCTTCATCGCGATGAACCCGGAACGCCACCTCGAATCGCATCACGATTACTACAATCACCTGATCGAAGGCGACGGCGAAAGCGCGGAAGCGCATCGGCGTTTTTACGATGAATACAATGCGGTAATGGATTTGCCTGCTGAATATTATCTCGATACCATTGTTCGCGTTTTTCAGGAACAGAGCCTCGCGCGCGGCATTCTCGATGTGGCGGGCGAACGCGTCACGCCTGAGTCGATCAAAAAGACCGCGCTATTCACCATTGAAGGCGAGCTCAATGACATTTCCGGCAGCGGCCAAACCGAAGCCGCGCACACGCTCTGCACCGGTCTGCCCACTGCGCGGCGCGAACATTACACCGCCCCGGGTGTCGGACACTATGGCATTTTCAGCGGCCGCAAATACCGCGAAATGATCTACCCGAAGGTTCGCGCGTTCATCCAGAAATACAACTGACCGCGCCAACATAAATGTCGCATTTGCCTCCCGGCGCGCCGGATTATTTCGCGCTGTTCCAATCGCTGTTCACGCCCGGTGGTGCCGCACCCGCCACACCGGCACCCAACCCCTTCGCAATGCTCGACCCAAAAGAGCTGGAAAGGAAAATCGGCGAACTCGAAACCGTGCTGTCGTGGCTGAAAGCGACCACCGGCATGATTGAAGTCTCGATTGAAACGATGAAGTACCAGCAGTCGCTATTGAAATGTTTTTCCGGTAAATCCGCCGACGACACTCCGGCCGTGGCCGCGCCCACCATGCAGGATCTCGGCAAGATGGCGGAAGCGATGAACCCGGCGCTGTGGGCGATGAACATGTTGCAGGCACCCGTCGCATCAACCTCGTCAAATGCGGCGAAGAAAACTGTCGCGAAAAAGCCCCGTGCGGCTCAAAAGAAGCCGCGCCGCCAGTCGCGCTAGTGTCGTGCGATTCAATTAAAACGAAACACAGGCACGGGCACACCACCACCGCCGAGCAAAAAAGTACTCCTGATCATCGCGGGCACCTACTTTTTCACCGGTGGCCCTTTTGTTGCTGCGGGCTTCGCCGCGCCTGCACTGCCGGCCGTCGCCATGAAACCATCGAAATTCTGTTCGGCCACCCGGAACCAAAGGATCTGATCGTCGCGAAACACTTTCCACGCGTCATAGATTTTTTTGAATTTCGGATTCTTCGCTGACTCTTCTGCATAAACCTCGTTGGCGGCCTGATAGCACGCGTTCAAAATTTCGCGGCTGAAGGGGCGCAGTTGCACGCCGCTTTGCACGAGGCGTTTCAATGCGGCGGGATTCAGTGCATCGTACTTGGCGAGCATGTCGACGTTGGCTTCGGCGCAGGCGCCTTCGAGAATCGATTTGTATTCCGCCGGCAGCGCTTCCCATTGTTTGAGATTGACCATCACATCGAGTTCGGGCCCGCCTTCCCACCAGCCGGGATAGTAGTAGTACTTGGCCACCTTGTTGAATCCCAGTTTTTCATCGTCGTAGGGGCCGACCCACTCAGCGGCGTCGATGGTGCCTTTTTCCAGCGCCGGATAAATATCGCTGCCGGAAATTTGCTGCGGCACCACGCCCAGCTTCGACAGCACCTGGCCGCCGGTGCCGCCGATGCGCATTTTCAGGCCCTTCAGATCAGCCAGCGATTTGATCGGCTTGCGGTACCAGCCGCCCATCTGGGCCCCGGTGTTGCCAGCCGGAATGTTGATGACGCCGTATTCCTTGTAA
>JANLQC010000214.1:0-1981 GCA_031367575.1 Betaproteobacteria bacterium
TTGGCAGAGTAGAAAATGGATTCCCGCTTTCGCGGGAATGACAGCATTTACTGTTGTAATGATCGGGAATTGGAATAACGCCATTTCTCGCTCATTGCCAATGTCATCCCGAGCAACGCGAAGGATCTGGTTGAAACGAGTTCCCTCACGTTGTTCAGGATGACACCGCGCGTTTGAGTCAGCAACCGACCAAAGAACTATTTGTCGACAACCCGTTTCAACACCGTCGGCTCCACCAGCACTGTCTGACCCGCATTGCCGATAAAAACGTGGCCATCCTGCAACGTCGCGTTGATCTGCATGTTGCGATCCGCGAGTGTCGCCATCGCGCTCGAGGCGTCGATGGGAATATCGAAAATATCCAGATTGGTGAGCCGCTCCAGTGCGCCCTGATTCGCGTTCCACCAAATTCCGACGCCGCGCCCGCCATACGCAAGCAGCACCACGCGCCGCGCGCGACCGCACGCTTTGCGCAATTCGCGCTCATCCGGCAGGCCGACATCGATCCACAGTTCGATATTGCCGGTAAGGTCTTTTTTCCACAGCGCCGGTTCAGCGTCAGCCGATAGGCCGCGACCGTAGGCAAGTGCTTCATCGGCATACATCGCAAAGGCCAGCAGCCGCACCATCATTCGCTCGCTGGTTTCGGAGGGATGGCGCGCCAGCGTCAGCGAGTGGCTGGCGTAGTAGCCTCGATCCATGTCTGAAACAGAAAGCTCGACTTTGTGAACCGTCGCCTTCAGCGCCATGGGTTATCCCGGAATCCGTTTCCGGGATTATTTTTTCGCGAGACCCTTGGCAAGCAGTTCAGCCGTCAGATCATTGAGTGACTTGTTGTCTTTTTCGGCAAGCGCCTTGATCTCTTTGATGAGATCACCATGCAGCTTGACCGCATAGGGAATCAGCCCGAGTTCCTGATCACGTTTGCGCTGTTCACGCTTTTCCACCAGCGCACCGGCGTCCTTGCCAAACCGGTCCGGAATTCCATTGAGCTTCATGTTGCCGGCAATTTTCGAGCCCTTGCTTTTTTCCAGTTCCGTTCTTTTCATGACATTTCCAATGTGGGTGAGGCCAAGACCTCATTCTACGTCTCGCTGCCGTGGCCGCCGCCGAAAATCGTCGGCGCGAGGCAATTAATCAGCGCTTCCCTTAACCTTGCGACGCCGATGCGCCTCGGCTTTGTCGGCGAACAGGTTGGTTTTCCTTTTGCGGACGGTCGACGTGGTGGCTTTCGCGGTTGTCTGGCCGATGTTTTTTGCGCGCGCTTTGTTGCCGGGCTTCGCGCCGGATTTTGCACCTGTTTTTGCGCCCACCGGTGCCCAAACGCCCGGCGGTGCCCTGGACGCTTTTTTCGTCGCCGCCTTCGCGCGTGCCATTTCGATGCGCGCTTCCGCCCTGGCGGCAATATCTGCGGGGTCGGCAGCCAAAACCGCAATGCGCACGTCGCCCAATTGCACCGTCTGACCCGCACGAATCTTGCAGCGCTTGCGCAATTCCACTTGACCATCAACGCCAACGTTGCCCTCAGTGACAATAGCGCCGCCCTCGCCACCACTACCGGCCAGCCCGCAAACCTTCAGCAGTTGGTTGAGTTCGATGTATTCGGTGGTGATGCGGTATTCGGTTTGCTGCATGTTGAATCTTTCGATTTGTCTATGATGGTCAGTGTACGCGATGGATGCGCCTGGCGTGGATATCACTTACCCATGCGCCATCAACACACCCAAAAACGCGTCCCCATATTTTTCCAGTTTGCGCGCGCCCACGCCACTGATCGTGGCGAACTCGTTCAGGTTTTGCGGCCGCTGCGAAAACATTGCCTGCAACGTCGCATCGTGAAAAATCACATACGGCGGCACGCCTTGCTCGCGCGCGATCCGCAGGCGCGTTTCGCGCAGCGCCTGCCAGAGCGCGTCGTCCTGCGGTGGAATGTTGTCGGGTTCAACACGTCAGGCAGCCGGATCGCGGCGCGCTTTTTTGG
>JANLQC010000242.1:0-3365 GCA_031367575.1 Betaproteobacteria bacterium
CGCTACAGGCTACAGTCAAGGTTTGACCCTGTCGTGCTGCTGTCGTGCTGCTGGCATGGACGGAGTTGTTTGGCTAAACTCGCTGCATCGACGAGTGGATCAAACACTGCTGCGCGATGGATGGATTCGAACAAACTTCAACAACGACAAACACGACAACAACGGTGAGAAAAATGGAATCTTCCACAACATTTGCGCAATCCGCTGCCCCGATGGAAACACCACCGTGGCCTTACGCCGGATTCTGGCGGCGCGTCGCGGCGACGGTAATCGACAATCTGATTTTGATCGTACCGGTTGTTTTGTTGAGCCTATTTACGTTTGGCGCCGGAGGCGTTGCAGCGGTACTCATTTACGGCGCGTATTTTGAGAGTTCCGAGCACCGCGCCACTTGGGGAAAGCAGGCCTGCGGCCTGACGGTTGAAACAATGAACGGCAATAAGCTTACGTTTGGTGCCGCCATGCTTCGCCAATTCCTGAAGCTGCTGGGCAATTTGCTTTCTTTCCTAACGTGGCTGATTTTCTTCGTGCCCGCCGCGTTCACCACCCACAAACAGGGCCTCCACGACATGGCGGTCTCATCGGTGGTGCGCCGCGAACCGGGTAAGGGCATTCCCTCCTGGCTGGTGGGCGTCATTGCCGGCGTTGTTCCCTTTGTCTTTGTCGGCGGCATACTCGCGGCCATCGCGATTCCCGCGTATCAGGACTATGTGTCGCGCGCAAAAATTGCCGGCGCGCGACAAGAGGCGGCACCGCTTCGCGCCGCCGTCGAAGCCGCGTACGCCAAGAACGGCAAGCTACCCTTGGATCAATCCGAGTTGGGCGTTTCCGGCCACACAGACCCAGGCCGCAACACCATTGCGTATCGAAATGGCCGTATCGAAATCGCGTTGAGTTTGGGTAGCCGCCAAGGCCAACTTTTCTTGACGCCGACGGGTAACGCGGATCGCGTCATCTGGCAATGTTCGGCGGAGAATATTCCCCGCCCTCAGTTGCCGAATGATTGTCGTTAGAGGAAATTGCCAAGTACACCTGTGATCCTCGCGTCCCGAAAAGGGATTCACGTTGGTCAACGCGGGGATCCATTTTTCGTGGTATTTACTGCGCCGGCAAAAAATTGCGCGTGCGGTGCTTTATGCAAAATGAAAGATGTGGCCCAGTGATCTTGTGATATCGGAATTACGCGAATTCAGTAAGTAAAAATCAAGCAGCCGCGCGGCGTTCAAGATATTTTAGGCTTGGAAGGCTCGCCAAATGGCGATCTGCGGGTTGTGGCGCACCGGAAATGCTCGATTGCAAGACTTGTGACGCTTGGATGAGTCACCCAGTTACCACCGCTACCCTCGCAGATATCCCGCTTCCCGTTGACCACGAATCGCCAGCACAAAAACGGTGTCGATCAAAGCAACATATCGGTACAGGGCGACATAGCCGTGCGTGCCACGACCGATTACGAGCTCATTCATTTCGCCTGATGCGGGCCGACCCATCAGCGGATTGTGTTCAAGAACGCTGATCGCCTGAATAATTTCGCTGACGCGTGCGGCCCGGTCATTAACGTCGTATTGGGCAAGGTGGTCGAGGATGCGCTCAAAATCTTCCGCGACTTCCGGGGCAAGCTCGATTCGCGACACAGGCTGTTAGCGCGCCAACTTCTTTGCGGCGGGGCGGATGGCTTTCTTGCCGGAAACCTTGCCCTTCAGATAACGCTGCATTTCCGCCCATGGAATCGTTCGGCCGGATGCGACAATGGCCGCGTAACGCGACTCCGCGACACCTAGAAAATCGTTTCGCTGTTCGGTCAATTCGGCTTTTTCGGCAATGGCCTCGAGTATGAAATTGTGCGACGTGGTTCCCGCGCGCTTGGCGGCGCGTGAAACTTTTTCCTTAAGGTCGCCGGGGAGTCGAATCGTGGTGGTGGACATGGCGTTTTCCTGAGTGAGATACCAATGTAGCACATCAGTGCTACAAACGTTTAACATTCAGGCCGGCAGGGAACTCGAGCATTGACGCGCTACTCCCGGCATTTCCTGCCCGAAAGGCGCACGGAATGGCGATCTTCGACGTACGGAATTCAGGAAATGCTTTATTGCAAGACTTGACCCTGCGCCCTGCTCCTGCGCCCTGCTCCTGCGCCCTGCTCTGAGTTCGGCATGAGTGACTTCGCGCTTATTCAGTACAGTCTCGTTACGCTTATGCAGTCAAGACGCGCTAATATTGCGATATGAAATTTGAATGGGATCCCGCCAAGGCAGTTGCAAGTCTCGCAAAACATGGCATCACTTTTGAGACTGCGGCACATGCTTGTGAAGATGAGCTGTCAGCGACGTTTCCTGACCCAGATCATTCCATAGGCGAGGAACGGTTAATCACATACGGACTTGGCGTGGACGGGAAATTACTGGTGGTTTCCCACACAGAACGAGGCAGCACAATCCGCATTATTAGTGCCCGATTGGCAACCAACAAAGAGAGAAAACGCTATGAAAGTTAAAACTTCAAAACAACCAAGTGACGACCTGCGCCCAGAATATGATTTCGATTTCTCCAAAGGAGCGCGCGGGCGCTATGCAAGTCGCTTGAAGGTTGAAGGATCAAATCTGGTACTTGTTGAGCCTGACCTCGCCAAGGCATTTCCCGATTCAGCATCCGTCAATGCCGCCTTGCGATCAGTCGTTGAATTTGCAAAATTGTCGGCTGGCCTTACGCAGCGTGCAAGCGGTCGCGCGGTTAAGCGACGTACCGTTTAACTTGTAGAAAATAAACCGTGGGCTGTCCCCGGTAGTTCCTGTTTTCATACCTTTCCTTGAACATGTGCAAATCAAGCCGCCATCGGCTCGACCAACGCATCAATTTTTGCAGCAATTTCTTCGCGAGCCGTCCTTAGCTCATAGTCTTTTTGCAAATTCAGCCATAGCTCTGCCGATGTACCAAGATAGCGCGCCAGTCGCAATGCGGTGTCGGCGGTGATCGCGCGCTGGCCTTTGAGTATGGCCGTGATTCGGTTGGCAGGAACGTGCAATAAATTCGCCAGCGCATTGGCGCTGAGTTTGTGCGGCACCATGAATTCCGTTTCCAGAAATTTCCCTGGGTGCGTGATCCTCAGCCGCCTGCGTGGGTTCGCGAGGACGGCGGTGAAATCAGTTTTCGTCAGGTCTTGTATGCGTATGCTCATGATCATCCCTTCTTGTGTCTCCTAGATGCGGGGTCACTCCTAGATGCGGGGTCAAGATGAGGGGTCACAAGATGCAAGATGAGGGGTCAGTCTCCCATGTCACTCGGTTAAGTTCACGACACCCCGAAAAGTGGGTTGTAGGATGGGTGGAGCGCAGCGATACCCATCATTTCCGCTCGCGAGAACGATG
>JANLQC010000248.1:0-1955 GCA_031367575.1 Betaproteobacteria bacterium
GGCCGATGCGGAAGCGTTTGCCACCGTTGTGCAGTCGGCGCGCGCATGGGAGTCTGAGCACACCATCAAGGCGCGCTCAATGACCGGTTCGCCGTGAGTGCGAACGCGGTGCCAGGAAGTTCTCAGTCTTGAATCCACGGCAGGTTGGCTTGCCGCCAACCGCCGACCCGATTGCGCTGCTGCTGCGCGTCGAGATCGCCCTCAAAGCCGCCAATGATATTGAATGCCTGTGTGAAGCCCGCCTCGGTGGCGAACGCGGCGGCGGCGTGTGAACGCAAACCGCTGCGACATAGCAGCAGCACGGTCTCGTCGGGCGCGAACAGGCGCTGCAGTTCCGGGACGAAATCCCGATTGACTTCGCCGCCCGGCGCAAGCTTCCAGGGAATCAATGTGGAGCCCGGAATGCGCCCGATGTACTCGTGCTCGAAGGCAAACCGGACGTCGATGATTTTTATCCCTGCCGAGGAATTGAGAAAGTGCGCTTCCTGCGGCGTCACTTCACCCGCAAAGGGCAGCGCTTTTTGCAATCCGCGCTCGTGGGCGGTGGCGAGAATCGTTTGGGTTTTGGTCAGTGGTGCATTCATGGTGGTCTACCGGTAATTTTCAACCGCCTGGTGGCCGGGCGCGCCGTGGCGGCTGATGGTTGGGCCGCGCCGGGAGAGGAGTTCACGTGTCATATTGACCATCTGCTGATGGTCGCAGTTCATCACGCGCGAACGTTCGACTTCAATCGGAAACCCCACGGTGCGCTCCCGTTCGCCGTTTTCAGTCAGGGTGGAAGTGAGTGCAAGCAATTTGATTTTCAAAAATTCAATAATAAAAAATCGGGCACTGGCGCGCGTCTCCGGGCTAAAACGCGCCGAAACGCGCGCCAGTGCTGGTGTCTAAGTGGTTGTACTTATCCAAACCGCACCACATTGTTTTCGCGTTTCGGCAATCGCGCATCGGCTTGCGCGGCGGCCGCGACGGCAAACACTTCGCCCACGCAAACGATCGCGGGCCCGGCAAGTTTGAGCGATGACTGGGTCAATGCGCCGAGCGTGGTGAAGATCCGTTGTTCGTTTTCGAGCGACGCGTTTTCCACAATCGCGACCGGCAATTGCGCCGATTTTCCGGCACCGATCAACGCGTTCGCAAACCTCGCGGCCTGACCTGCCGCCATATAGAGAATGGTGGAGTCCGCTGCGGCGGCAGCGGTGAGCCAATCGCTTTCCGCTTCATTCGGGCCGATGCACGGCGTGACAAAAGCCACCGTGCGCGCCACCCCGCGGCGCGTGAGCGAAATGCCGAGCGAGGCGCTGGCGGCGAGCGCGGCAGTGATGCCGGGCACCACTTCATAGGCGATGCCGGCCTCAGTCAGTGCGCCGATTTCTTCCTGCGCACGGCCAAAAATCATCGGGTCACCACCCTTGAGCCGCACCACATTCCGGTAGTGTCGCGCGGCTTCAACCAATTGCCGATTGATGAAACGCTGGTCGGTGGAGATTTGGCCGGCGCGTTTTCCGACCGATATTTTTCGGGCGTTGGCGGCGAGCGCGATGGTGTCGGGATGAACCAGTGCGTCGTAGAAAACGATATCGGCCTGTTCGAGCAATCGTGCCGCGCGCAACGTCAGCAAATCGGCTGCGCCGGGACCGGCACCGACCAAATAGACTTTATTCATGTTCACTTTCTTTCGCACTTTCACTGGCGTCGAGAATCATGTCTTCGGCACCGACGCTGCTGGCAAACGTGGCCGGGGAATGGTCGCGTTCGATGCGTTGCAAAAGCATGCGCAAGCGGGCGACTTTTGCGGTGAGTGCGCGACTGGACGTATCCGACGACAGATCCAACGACGTGCCCGACGACGTGACCAAAGGCGCGACGTTCATGCCAGTCCACCTGCGGCGTTTTCATGGGATTCAACGTTGCGGCGCCGGAACAATGGCTGTGGCTGATCCACTGCGCCCTGATAC
>JANLQC010000272.1:0-1902 GCA_031367575.1 Betaproteobacteria bacterium
CGGAAGTCGATGCGTCTGTTGGCGCCATACTAACAACCTACGCTGACCGCTCAGGCGTGGTTTATAGCTACACCGACGGCGACGAACCGGGTGTCATGATGAATCTGTTTCGCCTGGTTGAGAGCATGGGTTGCAAGCCAATGCTGGTCGGTCAGCTCAAGGGAATGCTGGATCGCTATCGCACCCCAGCAACGCAACGCGAATTCGCCGAGAAATTCAATGTCAACGCGGCGATTGTTTCATCTTTTGCCGATGGGTCGAAGTTAAATCTCGAGTCGGCGATCATGGGTAACGCCACCGGGTTTTCACCGGCCATTCGCGGCATGCATGGACATCCGTGCGCACACGTCAAAGACTTGATGGGCAAATTTAATCTTGACGACTTCAAGGACGGCGGACTGGTTGAGTATGTATTGGGTGCCGAACCTCACACCGGCGCATTCGTCATGGCCTACAACGAACAGCCCGTTCGTGGAAAACTCCTTGCCTATCTCAAAATGGGCGCGGGGCCGTTCTACATGTTCTACACACCGTACCATCTGCCACCGATGCAATTGCCGCATAGCGTTGCCCGGGCAGTACTCTTCAATGACCCCACGATCACGCCACGCGGCGCGCCGACCTGCGACACGATCGCCTATGCAAAACGCGATCTCAAGACAGGAGAACGTCTCGATGGCATGGGTGGATTTACCAATTACGGATTGGTCGATAAATATGCCGTTTGCAGGAAAGGTGATTTTCTGCCGATGGCCGTTTCGCTCGATTGCACCATGAAACGGGATATTCCCAAGGATCAGCCAATAACCTATGCCGATGTCAGTTTGCCGCGTGATCGCATGGTCGACAAGTTGAGAGCGGAACAAATTGCGCGTTTTCCCCTATAGGCCCTGAAATCAACAAAAATCCATCGTGTCAGAAAGTGAAAATGAGTGACTCTTTGAATGCACGCGCACATCGCGCCATACCCGGTGGGTGTCATACCTATGCAAAAGGTGACGATCAATATCCTTTTGATGCCCCGCCATTCATGGAGCGGGGGAAAGGCTGTCACGTTTGGGATCGGCAAGGCCGCAAGTACATTGAATACGGCATGGGCCTGCGCGCGGTGACGTTGGGGCATGCACATGAGCCCAGTATCGAGGCTGCGTGCGCGCAAATGCGAAAGGGGGTCAACTTCAATCGTCCCGCTTTTATCGAAGTTGAGGCGGCAGAGGCGCTGCTATCCGTATTGCCGCGCGCCGAACAGGTTAAATTTGCCAAAGACGGATCGACCGTTTTAACGGCCGCCATTACACTGGCACGCGCCAGAACCGGGCGGGTAAAAATTGCCCTTTGCGCGGATCATCCGTTTTTTTCCTACAACGATTGGTTCATGATTACCACCGGCATTCCCAGCGGCATTCCGGAGGCTCGCCGCAAGGAAACGCTTACATTTCGCTACAACGATTTGGCCGGTGCGGAGAAACTTTTTGTGGAAAATCCGGGCGAAATAGCCTGTGTGTTATTGGAGGCGGCGCGAACCGAGGAACCACGGGATGGATTTCTCCATAAATTGCGAGACCTTGCCCACCGCCATGGCGCGCTGTTTATCATCGACGAAATGGTAACCGGCTTTCGATGGGATATCGGCGGTGCCCAGGCGGTCTACGATATCGACCCGGATTTGGCAACATTCGGAAAGGCACTTGGCAATGGCTTCGCGATCTCTGCGCTGGTTGGCAAGCGCGATGTCATGGACTTGGGTGGCATTCAACACGACCGCGAACGTCTGTTTCTCTTGTCTACGACCCACGGTGCCGAGTCTTCGGCACTCGCTGCGTCGATGAAAATAATTGAGATATATAAAACGGAAGATGTCATCGGCACACTTTATCGGCAGGGTGAGCGGCTTCGAGCAGG
>JANLQC010000442.1:0-6976 GCA_031367575.1 Betaproteobacteria bacterium
GCGGTCACGGGTTTCGCATTCACCAGCGTGATGTTCGTGGCGAGTTCCGCAATCCCATCGACAATGAAAAACGGCGTGTCTTCGCTGATGCCGATTTGTGGTGACCGGGCGCCATCGGCCGGAATGCGCATGTGCGATAGCGTATCGACAAACAATTGATACGGACTTTCATGCTCGTGCCAGACGCGCACCTTGCCTTCGACCACCATGTATTCGCGCAATGTGTTTTGCTCAAAATAGGGCGCGATATATTCGATCGCGCCGCGCGCCGGAATGAGGGCGCCGACCATCCGCTCGCTCGGATGCCATTTGGTGCCGGTGAAATAGCTGAGGTTGGTGCCCGCGTGTACCCAAATGGCGGCAAGTCCTTTTGCTTGCATCACTGCCTGCGCGTTGGCGATGCGTTGCGAATATTCATCCATGACAATCGGCTGAACGCCGTCCGTCATATTCGTGAGCCCGGCCAGCGCGGCCTCGATAGTTTTACCGCCAACACCAATGGTCATTGCCAATTCCTTCGTTGAAAAAGTCATCCGTCAATTCGCCAATCAAACCGCCGCGTATCAAGCCAGATAGCGCGTCTCAAGGTGCCGCCGAAAATGTGCCACATCAAGCGGCCCGCCGGTGGCGCGCGTGACCAATTCGGCTGTGCTCCAGCGGCTGCCCTGATGCCAGATATTTTTTTCGAGCCAATCAAATACCGGCGCGAGATCGCCCGCCGCCATTCGCTGATCGAGATCCGGCGTGATGCCGCGAATGGCCGCAAACCACTGCGCCGCGTACATGGCACCCAGCGTGTAGCTTGGAAAATAACCGAACAGGCCGCTACCCCAATGCACATCCTGCATGCAGCCATGGTTGAAATTGCCGCGTGTGTCGATATCGAGCAATTTCGCCATGCCCTCATCCCAGCGCGCCGGAATTTCTTCCGCCTCGATGCGGCCTTCGATCAAATCGCGCTCAATGCCATAGCGCAAAATGATGTGCAACGGATACGTTAACTCATCGGCCTCGACACGAATGAATCCCGCTTGCACTTTGGTCAGCCAGCGGGTCAGATTGTCCGCTTCAAACGCGGGCTGCGCACCGAAGTGCGCCGCCATGCGTGGTGCCAGCAGGCCAACGAATGCGCGCGACTGCCCGATTTGCATTTCGAAACTCAAGCTTTGGCTTTCGTGAATCCCGGCGCTTCTTGCCCAACCCACCGGCTGCCCCAGCCATTCGCGGGGCAAATTCTGCTCGTAGCGCCCATGACCGGTTTCGTGAATCGTGCCCCAGAGGCTACCAACAAAATTGTCCTCGCGGTAACGCGTGGTGAGACGGGTATCTTCCGGCACGCCGCCGCAAAACGGATGCGCGCTTTCGTCAAGCCGCCCGGCGTTGAAATCAAAGCCGAGCAGTTTCATCGCTTCCAACCCAAGCGCGTATTGAGCGGATTTCGTGAACGGGCCGGTCGGGGCCAACACCGTTTCGCGCGCCTGCTTCTCGCGCACCTTGCGCACCAATGCCGGCAACCATGTCTGGAGATCGCCGAACAACTTGTCCACCATGGCACCGGTCATGCCGGGTTCATAAACATCCATCAATGCATCGTGCGGATTCAAGCCGGTGTGATCCGCCAACCGCGTTGCCTGCTCGCGCGCCAGCGTCAACACGTCGCGAAAATTTCCCAGGAAGCCGTTCCAATCGTTGGCCGGCCGCTGGGTGCGCCACGCGTGCTCGCAGCGTGCATTCGCCAGTGACTGCGCTTGCACGAGTGCGGCGGGCAACGCGTTCGCGTTGCGAAAATCGCGACCGATTTCACGCAGATTGGCGCGCTGCATGTCATCGAGCGGCTCACTTTCAGCGCGCTTGAGATTGGCCGCCAGTTGCGGGTCGGTGCGAATGCCGTGCAACAGTCCATCCATTTCCGCCATCGCGTCGGCGCGCGCGCCATTGCCGTTGGCCGGCATCAGCGCAGCGCGATCCCAGGACGCCATCGATTGAAGGTGATTGAAGCGGTGTATGCGTTGCCAGGTCGCGGCGAGGGTGTTGTAGGCGGAATGGATCATCGAAAAATTTCCCGTGGTGGTCGGATGGCCAAATGAAGAAGACGACATTGTGCCTGATGGGTCGAAAGGCGGGATGATCGGCGTTGCGGCGCAATGTTGCCGCACAAAGAAAGGTTCCATCCCACCGCATTTGGCTATCAGTGCCGACGCCAAACAGCTTACAATTCCAAGGTGACATCATCGTTTTCGCGCATTTTGGGGATGCGGAAACAGCCAGCAACCCTCACGGAACCTCTGATCAAGTGTCATTCCCGCGGAGCCTGCCCCGGCAGGCAGTAGGCCGGGGGCGGGAATCCATTTTTCGTTACAAAATAGCGATCTCCGCTCGGCGCAACCCTTGTGGTTGTTGGCGAAGATGACAGAGGAGTACTTAATCGGAGGTTTCCTCGTTGTGCGTACCTTAGAATATTGAACTCTTGATTTGACACTTGCCATGGTCACCAGCCCCAAACCACCGCTCCGCCCGCCTACCCGCAAAGTCAGCGTATTCGGCACACCGTGGCCACTCGATCCGCCACTTTTGCGCGTGCGACTCAAATACATCACGGCGCGTTTTTTGCAGATGCCGGAACCGCGGGTATCGCTCAGAAATACCGATGAAATTCTCGGCTGGGTGCAACAAATGCGCGACGATGGCACGCCGCGCGCGGCAGTGGAATTGGTGAGGCTCGCGATCGAGGAAGACCCGCAGCAACGCTCGCTGTGGCTGTTCCTGCTCGGTCAGGCGTGTGAGGACGACAACGCAAGCGAATTCAATGAACTGGTGCAGGCGTTTTTCATTCAGTTTCCAAACGATGTCGCCACGCCACAGATCGATGCACTGGGGCAGCGCTTCTTGCGGGCCCCGGGTACGGCGGTCACCACCGGCACGTTTGTCTCACCGATGGCTTGGAGTGCCTCCGCACTTCTGGGGCGCGCCGACGCCGGTCAACGCTCGCTTCACGCCGTACTCACGCGTGCGACACAGGCGATACTGGGGCAGGGATCGCGTCAATGAGTGCCTTCAATGCCGCCACCGGGTGGCAGGCCAATCCCGCCGCGCAGGACGAGATCACCGCCAAACACCGTGCGCTGGAAAAAAACGTCAGCGGCTATTCACCGGCCGATGCCACCCGCGCCATCACTCAGGCGCTGCGTTATTTCGATGACAACGCGCGTGCCGATCGCGATGCACTTCTCAAAACCGGCCAGCTCAAAACCAAACCCGAACAGACAACCTGCACCTGGATTGCCGAACGTTATGACCACCTCGCGAGACTCGCGCGCGATTGCGTCATGCGCACATTCGCCGACGGCAGCAAGGATACCGCCACCTGCGCCGCCGCATCCGCACTGGCGATAACACTATCCGGCCATGCCACCAAGTGGCGAAAATTCGCCGGCACGCGGCCCGATCCCGCCGCACGCGAATGGCTGCATCAAATATTTCGCACCGCCAGCGTGTTCAAAGTCGATTCCACCGTTCTCGGCGTTCGTATCGACGACAGGCAATTCGAGGCAACGGTCGAAGCACTCTACGTGCGCGCGTTGCTGCTGGATCGATTTTCCAGCGGCAATCTTTCGCCCAAGCGGTTGGAGATTCTTGATACCTGGCTGCTCACCTGGATGGGGGCGTTGTGGCTGACCAAAGAGCCAGTCGCGGGCGAGCCCACGTTGGGGGTCAATACCACGCCACCCCAACGCGGCCTGACCCCGCATCAGCCGGGCGACGGTTCGCAATTGTTTCTGAGCCTGCGCCCGTTGCAGCGCCAATTGGACCGCTCGATCCGCGAATTTCATGTCGGCACGATTTTTCCCGGCTGGGGAATTGGTCTGACGGCGGCGATGGAAGAACATGTCGCGGTCATCGATTTCCTCGAACGCGAATTCGCCTTGATCGAAGCGGCGCGCAAGCAGCGCAGCAAACGCATGGCCATCGGCGTGAATTCTCCCGTGGGCGTTTTTTTCGGCTTCGACGAAATTTGCAAAATGGCGTTTTCGGTTGAGCGCATGCATTCGCTGGCCGGCGGCGGTGGCGAAATCGGCATCCGCAACGCGATCCAGTTGGTTGACATCAGCGAAGGCGGCCTTGGTCTAGACATGCTGGATGAAGACGCGCGCCGTGTGCATGTTGATGATCTGGTTGCCGTTCGCCTCGAGAAGGGCCGCCCGTGCGTGCTCGGGGTGGTGGCGCGAAAATCCAATCTGCAGCGCCCCACCGCCACCCTCATCGGCGTCAAGGTGCTTTCAAAAGCGCCGATATACACCGCGATGGATCGGGTCGATGATGCCAGCAATTCATGGCAGCCGACCGAAGGCATTTTCATCGCCGGCAATGCCAACGACGGCTTCGCGGATTCCGTGATTGTCAGCGATAAGTCCTACGTCGCGAATTCGCTGATGGCGGTCACGTTCGACGCACGCACATTTGAAATGCAATTGCGCCGCGTGCGCCAACAGGGCAGTGGCTGGCGGATGGCGGCGTTTGATGCGACACTGGTATAGCGATGTAAGGAAGCTCTGATTCAGTGTCATTCCCGCGAACGCGGGAATCCAAATTTCGTTACAAAACATGGATCTCCGCGTTCGCGGAGATGACAGGTTTTGACTTAGTCAGTTCCTCCCTCAATCTCCGCGTCATCCGCGAGACTCTTCACCTTTGCCGGCTTCGGGTCCGCCACTGCTTGCATCTCTTCAGCGGGAAAAGTCTGGCACATGCGCCGCGCGTGTTCCGCGTTTGCATTCAGCCATTGATCATAATCGTCGCGGCGAATAATCACCGGCATGCGTTTTTCCTCACCAGGGCGGTGCATGCGTTTCATGATGGCGTGATCGTCGGCATTCACGGTCAGCATTGAAAAACTCATCACCTCCTTGCCGTCGCGTTGCCAGCGTTCCCAGATGCCCGCGAGCGCGAACACATGCCCATCACGCAATGTCATTTTCCAGCGCACCGCCTTGCCGGTTTCCCAGCACGGCTCAAAATACGCTTCAACCGGAATCAGGCATCGTTGCCCGTTGTGCCACGCGTGCTTGAAGCTCGGCAACTGGCCCACCGTTTCAACGCGCGCGTTGTGGGTTGCGAAGCGACGCGTCGGTTTTTCCACCTCTTCCGGTGTTGACCATGACGGAATCAGTCCGAAACGCGCCGCGATGCATTCGCGGCGCGGCGGCTCATCGCCTTCTGCGCCACGTTGCCGGATGATGTTGCGCACAATCGGCGCGCCGTAGCCGGGATAGGTTTCCTCCCTGAACTGAAATTCGGGAAGATCCACGCCGAACCGGCTGCGCAGATATTTGAGTTGGACGGCGGGCAGGTAATTGGTACACATGATGGGAATATTATCGCCGCGCGGATGGGGCAAATGCGGCTTCCATTTCAATCGTGCCGGGGATGACACACTCAATCATCGGCAATCAAAACCGCTCCCCCGGCGGCAAATATCGCCATTGGCCCAACGGCAATTTTGCCATCGATATTTTGCCGATGCGGATTCGTTTCATTGATCGCACCTGATAGCCCACGCTTTCACACACATGTGCGATCTGCCCGGGTGCCGGGCCTTTGACGGCGAAGCGCAATCGCGTTTCGTTTTGCCAGCTCACTTTGGCCGGCGGCAACGCGCGGCCATTGAAGCTGAGGCCGTGGTTCAGGCGTTTGAGTGCGTGAACATCGTGGGCGGAGTCTGCATTCGCCAAAACGACGTCGACGATGTATTCCTGCTCAACCGTGCGTGCGTCATCGACCAATTTCCGCACCACCCGCCAATCCTGTGTGTAGACCATCAAGCCGCTCGCGTTTCGATCCAGCGGCAGCGTCGCGTCGAGCCTGGAAAAGTGGCGCTTCAGGGAGTTGATGCCGGAGGCGTCATCGGCGGCGCGGCGGTCGGGACGAATCAGTGTGTTTGCATTTGACCCGGCCTCGCCCACAGATTGGTGAAACAAGATTGTCACCAATTCCACCGGTCCGGGTTTCGCCTCGGGACTGATCGCAATCAATTGCTCCGCCACCCGAAACTGCGGCTCGCGCACCACCTTCCCATCCACCGTCACCCAGCCGCCCTCGATAAAAATCTCCGCTTCGCGGCGGGAGCAGGCGGATATTTCGGCGACGCGTTTGGCGAGGCGGACAGGCTCGGTCATGGCAGTTTTTCGGGTGTGCGATCAATCATTGTAGGCGCGCGCGGTAACATGGCGGGATGCCGACAAAAACAAACGCCGCCGCGCTCCACGGCATCACGCTTGAGGCCATCGTCTCGTCGCTTGTCGAACAGCTCGGCTGGGAGGCAATGGCCACGGCGATACCGATACGATGTTTCACCCATGACCCCAGCGTCAAATCGAGTTTGAAATTTCTGCGGCGAACACCGTGGGCGCGGACGAAGGTGGAGGCGCTTTTTCTGGAATCAAGATAAGGCAGATAACTCGACTGCTCCGGATCATCGGGATCGCCTCATCCAATCACATGTTCCGGAACAGCGGCATGAACGACAAACTCACGGTCAATGTTTCCGGTCGATTTTTGAGTTTGACGATGCCCTTGCCGGTGTCATCACGCGCAATCGACGAGATTGCTTTCAGGTTGACGATGGTGGCGCGGTGAATTTGTTTGAACGTGGCCGGGTCGAGCACGTCGAGCAATTCACGAAGCGGTTTTCGCAACAGCGATTCACCTTCTTCTGTCATGACCACCGTGTATTTATTGTCGGATTGAAAATACGCCACATCGTCAATCATGATGAGGCGCGTTTCCTTGCCTGAACTCGCCGTGATCCAGACCAGTGGCGGCGCTGCGGGGGTGCGCGGCAGCGCGACCGTCAATTGCTTCAGCAATGCGGCGAGCGCATTGGCATCGGGCTGTTCCGTCGCGGCACGCGTCTGCAATCGATGCACCGTGCTTTGCAGGCGTTCACGCGAAATCGGTTTTTGCAAATAATCGACCGCGC
>JANLQC010000445.1:0-9446 GCA_031367575.1 Betaproteobacteria bacterium
GGCACCTCGTTTGATCCAGCGCGCATAGTGCCCGATCGCATAACCGGTGCCGCTGATGCTGACCGTGCCGCGCAGGCGATTGAAATGTACCAAGCAGTCCTCGTCACAGGCGCCGCGCGGGGTAAACGTGTCAACGGCCTGGAACATCGCCCAATAGGAAGAGGCATTTGCATAGCGCATTTCATCGTGGATGTGAATGGCGCGTCCGCGCATCGAATCCAGCGGTCCTGCGCGGCCATTGCTCACTTCGGTCATCCACACCTGCAGGCCGTATTGTTTCGCGAGATCACGTATTTCATTGCGCACCTTGATGCGACCGGCATCCGGTTTGCCCTGACCGGACGTGGCGAGAATTCGGTTCACGTCGCTGTAAAACGAGCCATAAGGATAGGTGTGGTAGGTGATCGCGCCCACATACCGGCGTGCCTCCGGGTCGGCGAGGATGGCGCGCGCGGTGGCGAGACTGGCCTCTTCGGTCTCTTCGCTGGCGACTGCCATGCGCAGGTCGCCGAAGCCTTCACGCCGAAAGCGCGCGCCGACTGCTTTCACAATATCCACCACTTCTTGAACCCCGCGTCCCGCAAGTTCGGCATTGCCGGTGGTGGGCTCGTTGAACAGATGGTGCCAGCGCGTCACGATGCCGAACTTGTCGCGCCAATGTATCAACGGCACAACGACGTTCTCGGCCATCTCGTCGAGATAAAGTCGATAGTTGGCTTTGCGAATGTCGGCCATCCATGGATCCGACCATCGGACATTGGTTCCGCTATGGATGGTGAAGTTGTCAAAACCGTACGGCCGGGCGAGATCGACGATGCCGGATTTCTGCCCTTCGGAGCGGACAAAATTGAAGGCGCCCCAATTTGTTGTTAATGGATCACCATTGTCGTTGGCGGTGGTATTGCGCAGGGGATCAAAATTTTCAAAGGGGCTTACATCAAGATGGCCCATTGTGATGCCGATCTGGTTGTAAACGGCGTCAATAACACGGGGGCGAAGTCCGCCCAACATGTCTTCCCTGCTCACCATATCGAAAAATTCGTTGTGCGCGGCACCGAATCCTTCGATGACTTGATGGACAATGGCGTCATTAATCCGAATTGCGACTGATCGCGCAGGTGTTTGTACGGGCTTGGGCATTGCTGCCGGCGCAGGCGCAGAAGCCGGCTCGATCTCAGGTATGCGCGGGGGCGCACTGACGCATCCGGCGATCAGTGTAACGACCGCCAGCAAGCGCAGCAAATTCGCCAATGCGGACATTTGCCGAATTGATACAAATTTCATCAAACGCAATCCTTGGGCAGTCACGTGGATTCCTGCAGTTTGCGACCCAACGCGGCCCGCGCGCCTCACGCGCACGGGGCACCCCCTCATCGTTCGGTCAAAAGCCGTTCAAAATCGGCGCGGATTGTCGACGTGTTCTTCGTTTCGTAGTACCACCGAATGGTTCGGTCAAGCCCGTCGCTGAAGCTCACTTGCGGTTCCCAGCCGAGCAACTTTTTGCCCAGCGAGTTATCACACACCCGGTTGTACGGTCCTGTCGGCTTGGTCGGATCGGGTAGCAGTGTGGACTGCACATTTGTACGCCGAAGAATTTCCCTGGCAGCGTCAATGACGCGTGTGCGTTCCATCGTGCCGAGGTTTACCGCCGTACCATCGTCAATTTTCTCTGCGGCCAGGATCGTGCCTTCGACGATGTCGCTCACATAGGTCCAGTTGCGAATCTGTTCACCGGTGCCCCAAACAATGAAAGGATCCTGCTTGACGAACGCGCGCGCGATCATCGCGATCACCGCGTGATTTTCAAGACAGCGCTCGCCATAGGCCGTGAAGTAACGCAGCGATGCACACTTGAAGCCATAGTCCCGATGGTAAGCCTGAAGCGTGAGTTCGCACATCAGTTTTGCCCAGCCATACAGGTTATCCGCCGCATACGGCGGCGTTACCAAATCCTCTTTCAGGTATAGCACTTCCGAGGGGTCATGCTGCATATGATCCGGATAAACGCAACCGGATGATGCGAATGTAAATTTCCCGACACCGCCACGATGTGCGGCGCGGATCATCAACCCGTCGAGGGCAAGATTGGTTGAGCAAGCGGCTTGATGTAGGTCGATATAGCCACGTCCGCCATGGTTTGCTGCCAAATGGAACACGTGCTCCATTCCTGCCACGGCTTTTTCCGCCGAGCCGGGATTCAACAGATCCAACTCGAAAAATTCAACCGCTTTCCGATCCAGCAAGTGTTGCACGTTCGCGCGTGTGCCACTTGAAAGGTCGTCGGCGATGCGCACAATCGCGCCACGCGCAACCAATGCATCAACCAGATGCGAGCCGATAAACGAACATCCGCCCGTAACCAGCGCGGTCTTGTCTTTCCAATATGTCACGATCTTGTTCCCCCAAAATGTGTTTCGCCGCTATTGACGCGCACGGAACAACGGTTGAATGAGTATCACGATTATCCTAGCATGACTTGCCGTCGGTAGAGGTGAGCCGTTTAAGTGAAATGGCGATTTCATTCGCTGCCGGGAAAGCCGCTGATTGCCCCGTGGCACGCCACCACGTTATGATGGGTGCGCCGAGCATCAACCTTCGGCGACAACACTCAATGAAAATTTGCCGTAAGTGGCGATTGCAATGACGACCAGGGACACGGGTACTTCCATCGGGATGCCGCTGCCGCTCGTTTCTGTTCTGGTGCCGAGTTACAACGGTGCCGCGTTTTTGCGCGAGGCACTCGATTCGATTCTTGCCCAGACTTACCCGAATCTGGAAGTCATTCTGCTGGATGATGCATCGACCGATGAAACGCCCGGCATCGCTGCTGAATATGGCGACCGGATCAGCTATGTGCGGCAATCAAAAAATCTTGGCATTTATGACAACGTAAACGCCGGCATCGAGCGCGCCCGTGGCGCACTCATCGCGACCTATCACGCCGACGACATTTATTTGCCGACAATCGTCGAGGCGCAAGTCGATTATTTTCAGGCGCACCCCGAGGTTGGCGCGGTGTTTTGCGCGGACATTTTTGTCGATGCGCAGGGAAAGGAATACGGCCGAATTTTGCTGCCGCCTGAAGTGCGCGGTGAGCAGCCACTCGATTACCCGACAATATTGAATGCCCTGCTTAAGTACAAAAATCGCTTTCTGGTGTGTCCCACCGCGATGGTGCGTGCCTCCGTTCACAAAGATGTGGGCGCGTACCGTCAATCACGCTATCGAAATTCAGCGGATCTCGAAATGTGGCTGCGAATCGGGCGGCGCTACCGGATTGCGATACTTGAATCCCATCTGATGAAATATCGGCATTTTCACGGCAATTCGTCGCAGCGATATCATCGCCTGCGTACCGAACCGGAAAATTACTTTTTCATTCTCGATGAATATCTGGCGGCGGGGGATCGCGCGCGGGTGACACCCGGTGCGCACGTCAACTTTGAAGCCCATCGGTCGGAGGATCGTTTGATGGCGGCGATCAGCCACTACATAAAAAATGAGCTACCTGCCGGTCGCGACGCACTGCGCCAGGTGCAAATCAACAAGATCGTGCGGGCGCAAAATGTACAGCGACTGCGTCTGTTGGTGTTGGTCGCCGGCATGTGGGCGTTGTTGCGCATCCCGCGTATCGAGTGGTACGCGCAAATGATGCTGCATCGTTGGCACACGAAGGGCGCGCCGAAGCGCTCAACATGATGGATTGCCCGCAATAATGTGTGGAATCGTTGGTGTTCTCTCCGGCTCGGCAGTCGATGGCACCAGAATCGAACGCATGCGCGACCAATTGGCGCACCGCGGGCCCGATCATGCCGGTTTTTGGCAGTCGCAGGACGCTCGCGTTTGTTTTGGCCACCGGCGGCTGGCAATCATCGACCTTGACGTCCGCTCCAATCAGCCGATGTGTTCCCACGACGGCAGATTTGTCATTACCTTCAACGGGGAGATTTACAACTATCGCGTTGTCCGAAAGGAGCTGCAAGACGAAGGCGTCCATTTCTCCACCGAATCGGATACCGAAGTACTGCTCGAAGCCTATCGGCGATGGGGGCCCGACATGCTTGATCGTCTATCCGGCATGTTTTCCCTTGCGATTTGGGATGCCAAGGCAAGCCAATTGTTCTGCGCGCGGGATCGCGCGGGCGAAAAACCTTTTTACTACGCGCGGGTCAATGGCGCATTCGTGTTCGCATCCGAGATCAAGGGGCTGCTCGATTGGCCCGGCATCGAGCGGCGAATTGACTACGAGGCACTGATTGATTTTCTTTGCCTCGGCTTCGTTGCCGACCCAAAATCCATCTGGCAAGACATTCGCAAACTGCCGCCGGCGCATTGGATGATCGTTGAACAAGGCAAGGACGGGCGGCCCGCTATTCGGGAAACCCGGCGCTACTGGTCGCTTCCTTTTAAAAGCGGGACGCGCACGGTATCACCAGAGGAAATTCGCGCAACACTGCTTTCGGCGGCCAATGAGATGGCGATCGCAGACGTTCCGCTCGGCACCTTTCTCAGCGGTGGCGTCGATTCATCGGCGGTCACTGCCGCCCTAAGTCTGTCGGGCCATGCCGTCCGCAGTTTCACGATCGGCTTTGACGATGCCGCGTATGACGAACGCTCGTGGGCGCGAATGGTCGCAGATCGCTACCAGACCGAGCATGTCGAGCGAACGGTCGAACCTTCGGATATGACATCGGTGCTCGACAAGCTTTGTTGGCACTATGACGAACCGTTCAACGATTATTCCAATGTGCCGACCTACTATCTTTGCCGGGAAGCACGAAAGTCGATCACGGTCGCGCTTTCTGGCGACGGTGCGGACGAAGTATTTGCCGGCTATCGCAAGTATCAGCGATTGGTTCGACGCGCGGAACTTGCGGGGATCTTTCCCGTCGGAGTCGCACGCGTCCTCGCGGGATTGGCGCGGCACACCATGGGCGAAAGCAGCCATTGGCGGCGCACGCTAGGACAGTACGGCCTTTCGGCCCCGCAAATGCTTTCAGACATGTTTTGTATTGGCTTTCCACTTCCCCTGCTTCGGCAGGTCGCGCGCGGGCCTCTGGCAGATGCATTGACGCATTACGATCCACATCGGCTGGTCGAGCATCTTCTGGTTGCTGCGCCACCCGACGAAGTTGGCCTGGTGAATTCGATGCGCCACCTCGATCTCGCGCTCACGCTTCCCGGTGACATCCTGACCAAGGTTGATCGCGCGAGTATGGCGGTGTCGCTCGAAGTGCGGCCGCTGTTCCTGCACCGCGACGTGATGGAACTGGCTGCCGGAATCCCCGCCTCCGAACTGGCAAGCCGCGACGCCGCGAAACTTGCGCTCAAGGAAGCGGTGCGCCCCTGGCTGCCAGATGCGCTGATCGACCGCCCCAAACAAGGATTCGCCATGCCGCTGCCGAAATGGCTTCGCAGCGACCCGACCGTTACCGCAGTCATGCGCGGGGCCGGTTCAACTGACTTCATGAGCGGGATTCTCGATATGAAACGTATCGCGACGCTATCGATGGCCCATAACAAGGGCGGCGGAAATTTCGCGTCCATCGTCTATTCCACATTCGTCCTTGAAAAATGGCTTTCAAAGTGGGCGCCTGACTAGCGTTACTGCGGCGGCATGAGAATCAGGGAGGGCATCACAAGAATGCAAAGGCGGCGTCACGAAAGGCAAATGGACGTAGCGGATTCAGACGCAAAGGTCAATCAAGGTTATCAAGGTCTGTTGCGGCTTCAGGCGCGGTAGTCAATGGCCCGCTGAAATACACTGGCCATAATGCGTCCGAAAGCCGTACTTTGTTGACCACTTTGTGGCCATCGATCATTGCCGCTTTATGCGCGCGTTTCCCCGCGCAACTTGGCGTAGATCGCCATTTGGCGGGGATTCTCAGTCATTTTCGTCTGGAAACGCGCTACAGTGCTCGACTTTCAAAAATCCGCGCAACCCTTTCCACAGGTTTAGCGCCAACGACGTTGACTGTTGCCTTCGCCCGCGAGGTACCCCACGAACTCACCTAGCGACCATGCCACCACCAGAGTGACCAGCCATGGGGATGCGATCATTAGTCGAATTGCATTGCGCTTGGTTCGGAGGATTGCGACCACAATCCGCACCATCATCAGGAACGGCAAGAGAGGTGAGACACTTGAGAAAGCGAGACGCTGAAGTGTGCCTTTGCCACGCACCCGTCGTGACGCGTATCCCCGCGCGAGTGCGAAGGCGAGGATGACGGCACCGCCAAACGAGTGATGTTTGCCGTGAATCACCACCGCGTCCGACGCGATGTAGGTCGCCGTCCCCCGCCGGTTTGACTCCTGTTCGAGAATCACTTCCATCACGCCGTCTTGCAGCGCCGCTCCCAATCCAACCAGAAACGAATTCTTGAAGGACATGTTCGCGCCGGACAGCGAATACGCCTGGCCCGAAACCATCGGCGGCGCAAAGCGCGCGTAATCGTAAAAATATACCGCCCAGTCTAGCGGCCGACCGTCTGGCGCAAGATCCACCGGCCCCCCAACCGCGTCAACCGGCAGTTCGTGCGCCGCCATGATGGCATCGCGCCAGCCCGGCACACAGACGCAGTGGTCTTCAAGGAAGGCAACCACGTTGCCTTTCGCCGCAGCCAAGCCGGCGGCGCGAAGCGTCGGCACAGTGGTATCGCGGGCAAAGCTGAAGTCGGCCACGGTCGAAAACTCGGCAGGGAATGGCCCTCCCACTTCGTCGGCAAAGTTGCGTGCAACAATAATTTCGTCCTCACCCGGTCTAACTTGGGAAAGCAATGATCGCAGACAGTGCTGAAGGGATTCATGTCCGGTCCACGCGGCCACCACCACGGTCAGCTTGCGTTTGCTCGAACGGGCGTCGGTCATTTGTTATCCCGCCGATTGTTTCGTGCAGGCATCGCCACCCATTGCCGCCGTACTCGCATTGCCATCGGAACCTCTTTCATCGACCAGGATTGTTATGCGCGCATTGCATCGTCGTCAATGTGCAGCCTTGCTATCCGGTGACTGCCCCATCTGTCCTTACCGGGTTCACTTCACATTCTGTCCCCTTGCGACAGGGATCATGAGATCGAGATAGCGCCGGGTAACCAATCGCCAGTCGAAGTCGGCGGCGCGCTGCGGCCCGTCTCTCGCCATGCGTTCGCGCAACGCCTCATCGCTTAATACATGGCGCATCCCGTCAACCAGCGTTTCGATGCGTGCATCGGGAAGCAGGTGGGCAACGCCGCCGGCGAACTCCGGAAATGCGGTGTTGTTCAGCGCGATCACTGGCGTGCCACATGCCATCGCTTCGAGTACCGGCATGCCGAAGCCTTCGTAGGATGAGGGATAGATAAAAAGGGCGGCCGCGTTATAGACGGACACCATTTCTTCATGTGTGGCGTGGCCGCGAATCACCACTTCCTTGTCAAGGCCCAGTTCGGCGATGACCCGGCGAAAGGGAGATGTTCCCGGCAGATCTGCGCCGTCGATCAGAAATTTATGCGGCAGTCGGTGTTTCGTTTTAAGTTCTGCGAAGGCCCTGATCAGTGCGGACAAATTTCGGCGTTCGGTAGGCTTGCCGACATAAGTGATGTAAGGAACATCGACGCCGAACAGGGCGCAACGCCAACGGGACAATTCGGCTTGGTCTTGAAGCGGGCGGAACAGGCGGGTATCGACACCCTCCGGCACCACACTTATTCGATCAGCCGACATCCAATAGAAATGCACCATGTCGCGTCGGCTATATTCACTCACCGTCGATACGGCAGTTGCCTGCCTTGCGCTCAGCGTGTAGATCGCCCGCGCCTTGTTAAGCGTCCACCAGTCGAACGCCTGAGGATAGCCCTCATAGGATCCATGATGAATCAGAAACGTCGGACAGCGGGCAAGTAGCGGTATCACGTAACTCGGGCACAGCAATAACCCCCGCCGACCATGCGCGCGCGGCAACGTTATCTGTTCCCAGAGCGCCAGTGGAAGCGATGACGGCAGGACAATATTGATCGCGCCGGCCGGAAGATAGGTGCGTTCATCAAGCGCAATCGGCGTATAGACGCGAATTTCGGTGAATGGGTGATCAAGTTCGTCGAGGTTACGGAGCAGCGCTTCAATGCAGCGTGCAACGCCGGAGCGTTGCGCGACGAGACGAATGCCGTTAATTCCAAGAATCATATGAGGTTGGATGCCGTGATTTAAGCGATATCGCCAACTGGCGGGGATGGCGGGGGCGGGATGGTGCCGACAATTGGGCCGAAAATTTTGTGACCAACAGAAAATATCTCGAACACGATTTGCTACACCTCAATGCCGGCGTCTTCGCGAACGAACCGACGGAAGTGATCGAGGAAACCCTTTGGGCGAAATCGGTCATAGGCCGGCGACTCAAGAAATGCGCGCGCAGCATTGCGATGGCGGGTGACTTGCGTTGGCGTCATGCGATGTAGAAAGTCGCGCAAATCGTGGAACCCCTCGAATTGCCGCATATCGATAAAACATTCAGTGGGGATCACTTCGGTGATCTCGGGCGCGCCCCAATAAACCGGTACACAGCCGGCCGCGAAGCAATCGAAAATTTTCTCGGTGATCCAGCCCGGCAGGATCATGTTTTCAAAGCAAATTGCAAACTTGTAACGGCCAAGCGTTTCTGCCTTGGAAACGACCGTGCCTTTGGACGCTGCCGCCACGGCGGCGTAAACCGGATTGGGCCAGCGGCGCTGCTTTGCTTCCCACAGCGCGTCGTACCAGAAGCGAAACGTCCACGGTATCCAACTCTTGCCAACGCGCATCGGCGCCCGATCCCACGCTTTTCCGTATAGGTCGATTTCGCCGAAACGATGAAAGTACTCCACCGCCTTCAATCGCGCGGTATACAGCTCGGCGCGGTAGATTCGGGGCAATTTGTTCGCGTTGATCATGGTGAGAAAGCCGCGATCAGTCCTGGACCAGGCAGCTTCGTTTACGCCATCAAGGCATTGAGGCCAGACAAAACGTTCCGAGCGGATTGGCGTACCGGTGAACGGCGTGAGTGAGTCCGCGTCGGAAAAACACATGATGCGTTTGACATGACGCTGGATCGCGGGTAGTGCTTCAAAAATCCGAGGCTCGACAATCGGGCACTCGAAGGCAAAGTAGGCGCTCAGGATCACGTCAGGTCGGCGCGCAAGGCGTGGATAATCCGCAATGTTTCCGACGGAAACATAGACTTTTGTCGTGTCGTCGGGTTCTGTCGGAATTAAGTCTGCGGTATGAACCGCAATCCCCAGCCGGTTGAAATGATGCCTTACCAACAGGAAAGGCGCAAGAATATTGTCGCCACCAAGCGCGCTGGTCGCGGGATTGAACAGTCGATCTTGCAAGAAATGGTGCGATGGGGGGTCGATGTAGATCGCCAATTTAGGCACGCGCGTCACTTGACCGGCTATCACATCCATTTGGCCCTCCAGCCGTCAAAAATCTCG
>JANLQC010000296.1:0-4026 GCA_031367575.1 Betaproteobacteria bacterium
CGCATCCTTTGAGTTCGGGAACTAAAGTCGCATCCCTGTCGCTTGATCGACAATGAACTTGGCTAACTGGCTAACTGGCTAATGTCTTTTTTCGGCATAAGACGAGGTCAGCATTTTGCCTCCCCCGCCTCAAGTTTGGCTACATTCAAACTGAGACACTATCAGGATCCTTCGCTACGCTCATAATGACAACATTATTTTTTGAGCCAGCTCGAGCGCAACTCTTTGCGCACCACTAACTTCAATCCCGACCAATCCTCATTCACCGCACACACTTTCACATCAACCAAGCCGGTCGGCAGCACTATGGCGCGGATGCCATCTTCGGTGAGATCGACGAATAATTTTGATGTTTTCTTCGGCCACGAAATCCATAAGCTGCCGTCCGGGTGCAATTTCTTCGAAGCGTCGGGCAAGGATTTCCTGAGAGTGGCCACATCTTTACAAAACAGCAGGATGAGTTGATTGTTCGCCGTGAGTTTGGTGCCGAGCGATGATGCGGCGGGCAGCGGAACGAGGAAGGACTCAATCTCTGGCGGCGCATTCACCAGCACCATCGTCCCGCCTTCCTTCAGGCCCAATTTTTTCGGCAGCGGCGTGCCGCTATATCCAACAGCGCCTGCGGCAGCCATTATTTTTCGGTCTCCACGTCCGGTATGTGATTGAACGCAATCGCGAGTTTGCCATGATCCATCGCCCGGTGCGCACCGCCGAAATAGGCGGCACGTTTGCCGAAGCGGGTGTTGAGCAAATCGATGGCGGCGTTGAGTTTTTTCTTGTCGCCGGTTTGCTCCAGATCGTCGAACAGGCGCGCCGATTGCGCCGCTTCGGACGTAAGGCCAGACAGCACCACGCCGACCTGCAATGGCGTCAAATGTTTTTTCTTCGGGAACGCGGTCCACAGTTGCTCCATCGCATGCAGCAAATCCAGCGTGTCCTGCGTCTCCAGAAATCGCGTTTCTTTTTCCCACGTTGGCCCGTTGAGAAATTTAACTTTTACCGCGATGCGCGCGCTGTAAAAACCGCTTTTGCGCAATCGCATCGCGGCCTTTTGGGTGAGACGATCCAGCACCGAGTGCGCATCGTCGCCATTTCGCAATTCCGGTGCCAGCACATGCGAGTGACTGATCGAGCCCGTGCCATGATCGAAATCATGCACTTCCGCGCCGCGCAGTTTGGCGTGAAAACGCTCACCGCCGACGCCACCCCAGACGCTCTTCAATTGGCTGGGTGTTTGTGCATAAAGGTCTGCCATGCTGAAAATGCCATGCTTGTTCAGCCGCACTTCCATGTTGGCCCCGATGCCATTCAGTGCGCGCAGCGGCAGGTGCAAAATCCTGCCCGGCACATCATGTTCCTCGAGGATGACGAGGCCGTCGGGTTTCTGCATGTCCGAAGCAAGTTTGGCGAGGAATGTATTCGGCGCGAGGCCGATGGAAACCGTCAGGCATTCGCCGACCTTGACCGCCATATTGCGTTTGATGTGATGCGCGAGCTCGGTCGCGCGCGCCACAGTTTTGAATCCTGACGGCAAGTCGCACACCATTTCGTCAATCGACAGCACGTCGCGCACCGGCGCGATTTCATCGACTGCCGCAACCGCCTTGTGATGAAAATCAATGTAGAGCTCGTGCCGCGCCACCACCAACTGGATATCCGGAATCAACCGTTTCGCTTCGCCCACATTGGTGAGCGTTTTCACGCCGAATTTTTTGGCCTCAATGCTGGCCGCGATCAGGCAGGTGGTGTCGGCCAGCATCGGTACAACCCCGACCGGCCGGCCGCGCAACTCGGGGCGCGCCTGCTGCTCGCACGAGGCGAAATAGGAATTGAAATCGACGAGCAGTGAATTGATCGACATGACGCCTAGAACGGCTCGCCGGTTGCCGACACCTGTGTGCTTGCGATGGTCTTTTCCCATCGCATTTTTGCGTTTGAATCGAAACAGCGCGCGATCAATTGCCGATTCGCGCCCAGACCGGCAAATTCCAGCGTGCCGAAGTTGCGAATCTCAACGGCCAGTTCCTTAACCAGCCGCGGATTGGCGCGCTCGCGTTGATCGAGTTTGTATAAACGTGAGGTCAGCGGCGAACACGAAAACTCGTAAATTGCCGGTGCGTCTTTCTGGGTGAGCCGAAATACCTGGGTGTTGTGGCGATCACCCGAAAGAAATACCAGACCGGAAATTTTCTCGCGTTGCAGCCACGCAAAAAAATCATCCCGCTCGGCTTGGTAGCTATGCCAGCCGGAGTGTTGGCCATTTTCGTTGTCACTCAGCAATTGGCTGCCGTTGCAGACCAGCTTGAATGTGGCGTTTGAGGCGACAAGGGAGCGCTTCAGCCAAGCGAGTTGTTCGTGCCCAAACATTGTTTTCGCATCGCGGATTAGCGCTTTTTCGTTATCCCGATAGGTGCGGTCATCGAGAAGAAAAAATTCCGCGTCCTGATGCGTGAATGACGTAAAGGTGCCCGGCAATTCCGCTGATCCCATTTCCGGGTTCGGCCAATACTGCTTGAACAGGCGCAAGGCATCCGCCTTGAATCGGAACGACTTGTCGGCATCGTTCGGGCCGAATTCATGGTCATCCCATACTGCATAGTGATGGGTGGCGGCAAATAATTTCTGCAGCATTTCTTTTTCGCGTACCTCGCGATAGCGCGCGTCCATCCGTGCCACGCTGGCGAAGTCGGCTTCGCTGAGAAAAATTCCTTTGGGCCGCAAATAGAGGTTGTCTCCCAGCCACAGCATGAAATGCGGCAGGCCGTCGGTTCGCATCTGGGCGGCAATACGATCGAAGATATGAAACTCATCGCCATAAGGTTTGCCGGTGGGTGACATCGCCTCCGTGTACGCGCATGAGCCGATGTAGACGCGAAACGCGGCCGGTGCCGTGCCTGGAGCCGGTGCGGTGCGAAAAGTGCGCATGATCCCGGTCGCTTGACTGCCGAGATGCACGCTGAACCGGTAGCGCGTATCAGGCGTGAGACCACTGATCATTGCAATGGTTGAGCACGCGTCTTTTTCGGACATCGCCATACTCAATCTGCGCGCGCCGGATTCCTTTTCCTGTTCCGGCCAATAAAAAATTGTTGCGACGGTGGCCGCCGTGGATTGCAGCCAGACGCGCACGCTGTCATGCGTGAAGTGGCCCGCCAGCGGGGCGGCGGACAATGACGGGCCACCCGCCGCAAACACCGGAACGCCCGCAGAAATCGGCATCGTGACAGCGGTTTGCAGCATGCGGCGGCGGGTGACCATGAACAATCCCTCACATGGTGGCGGCGTTGGTAATTTGGCTCAGGTCGGTCATCGTGAGGAACGTCTTCACCAGCTGCTCGACACCCGCTTGATCTTCCGCGTCGAACCGATGCAGCAGCGGACTATCGATATCCAGCACGCCGATGACGCAATTGTTCGCAATCAGCGGCACGACGATTTCCGAATTCGACGCCGAATCACAGGCGATATGCCCGGGAAAATCGTGAACATTGGCAACCAATTGCGTCTTGCGTTCAAACGCCGCCGCGCCACACACGCCGCGCGGTGCGGGCAGCACAGGAATGCGCACGCACGCCGGTTTTCCCTGAAACGGCCCGAGCAGCAAATCGTTTCCGCGCATCAAATAAAATCCGGCCCAGTTGAGATCCGGCAGCATCTGGAAAATCAGCGCCGAAAGATTGGCCGCGTTGCAGATGAAATCGCGCTCGCCGGCGAGTAATCCACCGAGTTGTCGGTCGAGATCGCGATAGAAGCTTAGCTTTTCATTGGTCGTGACGGCGGTTGCCTGAAACATGATGGAGTTCGCTTGCTGTAAGAATGAATGGGGTATCCCTTTAGCTCCACAGGTGGCAGAATTGCCAAATGGGCACGCCAGAGATAACGCCAACAGGTGGCAAAGATTATCCATCAACTTGGGTTCAGTTTCTTGACTGGTTTCACACTGAGCAGGCGTGCCGAGATTATCTGGAAAAACTACGCTGGCCGGATGGTCTGATCTGTCCGAAGTGCGGGGTGCTCGCCCAAGTG
>JANLQC010000298.1:0-2320 GCA_031367575.1 Betaproteobacteria bacterium
AGATATTATGTCGCCTACCCGCCATATGAACGGCGATCTCATCTTAACAACTGATTTGCCCACAGCCAAACCCGTTGCACCGTCAAGCGGCTCGGTGTCCGTCATGCCGCTTGATAATCTGCAACCCGCCTCGCCCGTGAAAATTTCGCCCGCGCGCACCGTGGTGCCGCTGAAAAGCGTGTTGGCGCAGGAGTTTGAAAAGGCGCGCAGCCTGAAAGAATTTTATGATCGTTACGCCGCCAACCCCGAAGGCTCGGACGCCGAAACCAAATTTTTTGCCGCACTCGCGATGGAGCGTTGCGTTGGACGCGGCCGTGGCTCGGCCGGACCGTCGGAAGCCGACAAAACACGCTTTCAAAATCGCCTGAGGGAAAACGATCCCGGCAACGCACAGCGCATCGAAGCGTTCAACCGCGTAACCGAAACCTGCGAAGGCTTCGCCAACGTCAGCATCTCCGCCGCCGATATTTCAAAGCTGTATCGCGAGGCCGCCGCGCAGGGCAATCCGGCCGCAAAAGTGGCCGTCGCATCAGACCAATATCGCGAACAGGCACGCACCGCCCGTGGCGTTGAAGAACGGCGATTGTCCGAAGACCAACTTTCGATGGTGCGCGATGCGCTCGGCTCGGGTGACCCGTTCGCCATCGAACGTGCCGGGCAATTGCTCTCTTGGGGATCCACGCAATTGGCGGATCGCAAAGTCGGCCCGAGTGGCGACCCGTACAATGCGCGCGATTGGGCGCCGGCCTGGCAACTCGCCGCCTGTGATCGCGGTGCCAATTGTGGCGCGGATGCGTTCAAGGTGCTCAATGGCTGCGCGTATCAGGGCGCCTGCGGCTACAACAGTCTTGAAACCTACATGCAGTTCAACGAACTCCCGCCCAACGTCTACGCGGCCGCGCTGCAAAACCGCGCAACGATTCTCGAGGCCATCGCACAGGGCCGCTGGGATTGGCTCGGTATCGCCGCCGGGATGGGCCGCACCGTTACCACCACGCCGGTTGCCGCCAACAACAGCGGCAATCGCACCGTCACCGTCACGCCCGGCGGATCCGCCCCGGTACCTGTCAAACGCGGCGGTGGTTAGTGGTTCTTGTGCCCGCCTGACGCGCGTAAATTGACCCGCTGTTGCAATTGGTGGCAAAAGTCTAGGCGCGGCGCGGCGTTTGGGGCGAAAACGCCTGAAAAACCGCGCCGATGCTAGACTTTTACCTATTTGTGCAAAGCAGTCTCTCCATTTGATCAGCGTTCCTACCCCAGCAACACGGTGATAGACGATGCGCCCGTCTGTCCCGTCGGTGGAAATTTCAAACGTATCCGATTCGGACGCCCGATCATTTCCTGTCAACCCGCTAAAGCCATAGCCGGCAGCGGAGCGAACTTGAGTTTGCGCTTGGCAAAGGTGGCTTTTTCAGTGTTCAAATCATAGTTTGCCTGCAAGCCCATCCAGTAAGCGGCCTCGATATTGGTAATGGCTTCCAGACGTAAAGCAATATTGGCCGTGATGTTGGCTTTGCAATTAAGCAAATCGGATGCACTGCGCCGTGAAATATGCAGGCGTTGCGCAAACGCGGTCACGGTTATGTCCGAAGCCTTGACGACGTTCTCAAAGATGCTCAAGCCCGGATGAACGGGGGCGAGGCCACGCACCCCGGCCGCGTAGCGTGGTGCGCCTTTCGGGTAGCCCGTTTTTTCAAGTTCGCGAATTGTTTTTGATGCCATGACGAAGCTCCTAGTGATAGTCCAAATAATTTACGTCGAGGGCGTTGCCCTTGTCATCAAACCTGAAAGTCACCCTGACGTTGCCAGTGACTTTCACAGCCCAATGACCTGCAAGTTTTCCGCTCAAAGGATGTAGCCCGTACCCTGGCATGCCCATATGATGGGGCTGCGATGCAGCATCCAAATCCTGTAACAAAATGGCAAGTCGTGTCGCATGGGCTGCGGTGATACCGCTCTTGCGACCAGTTTGCCAGTACCCGCGCAGGCCCTTGTGAAGAAAACTTGCGATCATGCGTTTATTGTAACCTGTAACCTGTAACCTAATGCATTACAGCTTTTCGCAACCCCAATCAATCCTGAAATTAGTGCCAGCGACTCATGTCAATCGGTTAAACAAAGGAGCACCGTCATCCCAGCGCAGGCTGGGATTTAGCCCAACCATACTTCAGTAGCACGAAGGACTGGATCCCAGCCTGCGCTGGGACGACGAAGTCTTATGATTTCAACGTTTGTGATTCCAAGTGGCAAGACCGTCTGATTTCGTTCAGAGAATGCTTATTTCGCCGCCTCCAACCCAATCACCAACCGTCTGCCAAGC
>JANLQC010000361.1:0-2366 GCA_031367575.1 Betaproteobacteria bacterium
GGGTTTGACGGCGCTCAACAGGCTTTCCGCTTTGTCGAACTCCTTTTCGTAAATATGCACGTCGGCACGCAGCAGTTGCGCCTGCGTCGCGTTGTGTTTTCCGTGCGCCTCGCAATTTTCAATGGCCTTTCGCACGCTGCCGCCGGCCAAACCCGGGGCCTGCAGATAGAATTGATTGAGATCGCGGCGCGCATCAAAATTTTTCGGTTCCAGTTCAACCGCCCTGGCAAATTCTTCCCTGATGCGCGATGCATATTTGATGCCGTTGACGAGGCCGGACGACAGTGCGGCCGCGCCATACAATCGGCCAAGCGCATGATGGCACTTGGCCGACGCCGGCAATGCCTTCACACAGGCCTCGGCTTTCGCAATCACCGCCTCACGCTTGGTGGCGTCGTTGGCGGAAACATTGGCCAAATACCAAACCGCGACATCGTCTTTTGCGCTCGTCGCGATACGCTCAGTAGCAAGCTTTTCCACTTCCGCCAATTTGCGCTCTTTCATCAATGGCGCGAAATCCGCATCGCTCGATTGCGCAAATCCGCAAAGTGGCTGACCTGCCAACAGGAGCAGCGCGAGCGGGGCAAGGAACGCGATGGTCGTGAAGGAAGGCAGTGAGGCGATTCGATTCATGGGAGTCCTGAACGCAAGCACAAAGTATTTGAACGCGAGATAGCCGTGTTGCCATGACCGCGCGCTATTGTGCGCGTAATTCAGCTAAAGTCGCGACATGAAACCCAACACACTTGCACCCAACACGATGGCATCGTGGCTTGGCTATTGTCGCGCCGGGTTTGAGCCGGATTTGGCTACCGAGTTCCTTGCCCTTGCCGGCGTCAAACCGATCACGCTTGCGGCGGTGCCGTTGAGCGGCTACGTACACGTGACGTTCGCCGGTCGCGATGCGAAGAAGGCTCATGCGCAATTGGCGTGGTCGAAACTGGTGTTTGCGCGGCAATTCATGCGCGCGCAGATAGAGTCGATTCCATTGCCAACCAATGACCGCGTGACGCCGATTCTCGATGCGGCAACAAAATATCTGGCCGCGAGCGGCATCGACAAAATCAACTCATTGCGCATCGAATATCCTGATACCAATGATGGCAAGGCGCTTTCCAAACTTTCGCAAACCCTCGAAACGCGTGTCGGCAGCCAATTGGCGGGTCTGCATTTCATCGATGATAAAAATCCGGCGTTGCCAGTGCTGCACGTCCTGCTCACGCCGGATCGACAGGCATTGCTCGGTCTGAGTGACCCTGCGACCTCGTCACCGTGGCGCAACGGCATCCCGCGCCTGCGCATGCCGCGCGATGCGCCGAGCCGCTCCACGCTGAAACTCGCCGAAGCGTTCCATGTTTTTCTCGGAGAGAACGAGGAGCGGTTGCTGCAATCCGAAATGCGCGCCGTCGATTTGGGTGCGGCACCGGGCGGTTGGTCCTGGCAGTTGATTCACCGCGGCTTGCACGTTACCGCAATCGACAACGGCATATTGCGCGGCGAGTTGGTCGATAACGCATTGGTGCGGCACCTGCGCGAAGACGGATTCCGCTATCGACCGCGCAAACCCGTCGATTGGATGGTGTGCGACATGGTCGAGCAACCGGTGCGGATCGCAACACTGGTGGCGATGTGGATGCGCGAGGGCTGGACGGATCGATGCATTTTCAACCTGAAGCTGCCGATGAAAAAGCGCTTTGAAGAAGTGGAACGCTGCCGCGCAATTGTTCGTGACGCGCTGGAGAAAAATGGCCGACCCTACGAGTTTCGTATCAAGCAGCTCTATCACGACCGCGAGGAAGTGAGCGGATTCTGCCGATTTATTCCGCGTTCGGAGCGAACTTGACAGGAATGCAGAAAAACAAATGACGCGTTGACCGCGCCATTTTTATTTTCCTGGAAACGGCAGTTGGACGGGTGTGAGTGTGCATTTTGCGGGCTTCCTGGCAAGGCCTCATTTGGCAACAACGACGACGCAGGCTTCACCCTGCCAGGAGGAACAACGCCGCCAGGGAGCCTGCAAAATGTGCAATCGCACCCGTAGCGCTCTCACCCATTGGGAGAAATGCGTCGGGAGCGAAACCCTAGCACTGGCGCGGTGTTCCACGGGATTGATAGCGGTCAACTGCCGTTTCTAGGATTATTGGTCAATGCCTGAATTCATGTCCAATCGACTGATATGGATCGCAATTGACAACAATCCCGCCTGACGCGAAATTCAACCATTTCAAGCGCCTTCCATTTTGCAAAGGCTGGCGAATTCCCGGTACCGGAAATGCGCCGGCAACGGCGCACTGGGGATTTCCTGACCCTTCCACCACGCAGGGCAGTGACGAGGACAAGCGGCACGCGTTCGACCAGACGTTCCA
>JANLQC010000433.1:0-4799 GCA_031367575.1 Betaproteobacteria bacterium
TGGCGTTCATGCGTGGCCGCACCTTGAACCATTCGTTCATCATTCTCGATGAAGCACAAAATACCACGCCCGAACAGATGAAAATGTTTTTAACGCGCATTGGTTTTGGCACCAAGGCGGTGATTACCGGTGACGTGACGCAGGTGGATTTGAAGCACGGCACCCTGAGCGGCCTGATCGATGCGCGCAATGTGCTACACGGCATTCGCGGTATCGGCTTCACCATTTTTCAGGCCAACGACGTGGTGCGCCATCCGCTGGTGCAGACCATCGTCACCGCGTATGAAGCGCATCACCGCAAGATTCGCTGATGGCATCGACTTCATCCCTTTCCGCGCAGGCGCGCGCCACGCTCAGGCGACAATGCAACCGCACCGTTTCCGGTCATCCGCCGCTGCGGCCGAAGAGCGAGCTGTTGGCCATTGCCGACTGGATGTCCGCGCATGATTACGACATTGACAATTACGGCACCGGCAAACTGATTGCGGACTTCGAGGCGAAAATCGCCACCTTGCTCGGCAAGCCCGCCGCCGTGTTCATGCCCAGCGGCACAATGGCAACGTTGATCGCGCTCAGAATCTGGGCCGACCGCTCTCACAATGCCGACTTCGGCATGCATCGCACTGCGCATCTCGAATTGCACGAGCAACTCGCCTACAAAAACCTGCATGGGTTGCGCGGCCATTTCCTCGGTAAACCTGACGATCCGATTCTGGCCAACGATTTCAAGCGCCTCGACAAGCCGCTGTCATCCATCGTCATCGAACTGCCGATGCGCGAGATCGGTGGCGTGCTGCCGCCGTGGGCTGAATTGCAACAACTGCGCGATGTTGCCTCCGGGCGATCCACCCGCCTTCACATGGATGGCGCGCGCCTGTGGGAAGCATTGGCGTTCTACCCGGATAAAAGTTATGCGGATGTTGCCGCATTGTTCGATTCGGTCTACGTCTCGTTTTACAAAGGCATCGGCGGCATCGCCGGTGCGATGCTGCTCGGCGACGCCGCGTTTATTGCCGAGGCGCGTGTCTGGCTGAGCCGATATGGCGGCACACTCCATCAGCAGTACCCCACGGTGGCCAGTGCCGCCATGCGTTTCGACACGCGCCTTGCGCGCATGCCGGCCTATTTCCAGCGCGCACTGGCGTTCGCCAAAGCCATCGACAGATTGCCGGGCGTCACGGTGACCCCCGCTGTTCCACAGGCCAACATCATGCACTTGCGTTTTCCGGTGCCCGCGCTGAAGTGGGAGGCGGCACGCGATCACATGGCCGCGGGTGACCGGATCTGGCTGGGCGCGGCGCGCACGATTGCCGACAAATCCGTCACCGAGGTTGAAATCTACGTCGGTGAAGGATTGATGGAAATGAGCGACGACATCGTGATCGCCGCTTATGAAAAGCTGTTGCGGAAAATTGATGTTCGTCTCGGCGCATGACATCCCGCCACTTGATTACCATTCAACGGGTAAGCCGGGTGGCGGGCATTCCTTCCGAGCGCCAGTTTCAGCAATGGTTGAACGCCGCACTTCCGCGCAAGGCAACGCTCAGTCTGCGCATCGTCAATGCCGCTGAGGGTGGCCGACTCAACGCCGCGTTTCGCGGCAAGGCAAATGCCACCAACGTGCTGACATTCGTGTATCACCAGCGAAACGCAAAGACATTGGAGGGCGATATTGTGCTTTGCGCGCAGGTGGTGGCGCGCGAAGCCCGCGAGCAGGACAAAGCGCGCGCCGCACACTATGCACATTTGACGGTGCATGGGGCGCTGCATTTGGCCGGTTTCGATCATGCAACCGTGCGCGAGGCGAAAATCATGGAGGCGCGCGAGATCGCCATTCTTGCAAAATTGGGCATTGCGAATCCTTACGCGTGAGCGCCGCGAGGCCTGCGTGCGATTGTGTTAAATTGAAATTCTCGTCACCACCCCATCGGCTTTATGGAAGATTCCCCCAAACGCTCGCTGCTTGAGCGTCTCTCTTCAATGCTCCTGCGCGAGCCTGAAGACCGCGGCCAACTGGTCGAACTGTTGCACGGTGCCTTTGAAAACAACCTGCTCGATGCCGAAGCGCTGTCGATGATCGAAGGCGTCATGCAGGTGTCGGAAATGCATGCGCGCGACGTGATGATTCCGCGTTCGCAGATGGACATGATCGATGTCGAAGAAAACCCGGATGCCTTCATCCCGTTCGTGATCGAAACCGCACACTCGCGCTTTCCGGTGTATGAGAACGGCAAAGACAATGTGATCGGCATCCTGCTCGCAAAGGATCTGCTGCGCTACTACGCGAATGCCAACGAATTCGATGTGCGCGATATGCTGCGCCCGGCCGTGTTTGCGCCCGAATCGAAGCGCCTCAATATTTTGCTGCGCGATTTCAAGGCCAACCGCAATCACATCGCCATCGTGGTTGACGAATATGGCGGTGTGGCCGGATTGGTCACGATCGAAGACGTGCTGGAACAGATTGTCGGTGAAATCGAGGACGAATTCGATTTCGACGAAACCGAGGACAATATCCTGCCCGATAAATCCGGGAAATTCCGCGTCAAGGCGGTGACGGAAATTGCCGACTTGAATGTGGCTTTCGAGACCAATTTTTCCGACCAGGATTTCGATACGGTCGGCGGTCTTGTCATCAATCAATTCGGTCGCGTGCCCAAGCGTGGCGAATCGGTCGTGTTCGATGGTTTCAAATTCGCCGTGTTGCGCGCCGATAGCCGCCGGGTTCACACGCTGTTGATTGAACGCGTGGCGGTGTCCGGTGCATCGCCCGAAGAAACCGGCGCGGGCAAAAAAGTCGCATGACTGCTCGCGCCTTGCGGGCGTGCATTCCAACCGCAACCGGTTTCGCGGCGCAACTGTTGTTGGCGCTGGTCAGTGGCGCGCTTGGCGTGCTGGCGTTTGCCCCGTTTTATTTTTGGCCGGTGGCGCTGGCGTCACTGTTCGTTTTATTTTCGCTGTGGCATCAGAGCGCATCCATCCGGCGCGCATTTGCCATTGGCTTTGCATGGGGTCTGGGCGCATTTACCGCCGGCGTTTCGTGGATTTACCTCAGCCTGCACGTCTACGGCAGCATGCCGGCCATGTTGGCGGGATTGGCGACGTTGCTTTTCTGTGCCTATCTTGCGCTCTATCCGGCATTGGCCGGTGCGCTGTATCGGGCGCTGCAATTGCGCTTTCGCATCTCGCCCGGCATTGCGTTGCGGGTGCTGATGCCGGTGTGTTTTGTCATCTTCGAGTACCTGCGCGGCTGGATCGTATCCGGTTTCCCGTTTCTGTCGATCGGCTATTCGCAAACGCCGGGAGGCGTGATCGGTGCGCCGCTGGCGGGATACGCGGCGATCATCGGGGTGTATGGCATTTCGTTGTTGCTGGCGTTAAGCGTCGCCTTGTTATTGTGGTGCATGGATGCGCAAGCGAACGCAGTGTCGAAAACAGACCGCATCGTAACTTTCGTTTCCATTATCGGCATCTGGGGAATCGGTGTACTGCTGTTGCAAGTGTCCTGGAGCGAACCGGTCGGCAATGCGCTCAGGGTCGCGCTACTGCAAGGCAACATTGAACAGAGCATGAAATGGCGCGAAGACCAGCGTGCGCCAACTCTCGCCATCTATCAGCAGATGATTTCCGGCAGCGACGCAAAATTGATCGTGTTGCCGGAGACCGCGTTGGCGGATTTTCTGGATCGCATTCCGCCAGCGTATCTTGAATCACTTCGGCAACACGCCGTGAAACAAGGTGCGGATATTCTGACCGGTGTGCCAATTGCCGAGCGCCCGCCCGGGGCGAGTCAATACCATATGGCCAATAGTGCCGTTTCGATCGGCGCATCGCCCATGCAACGCTACGACAAGCAGCACTTGGTCGCGTTCGGTGAATTTGTTCCGCCGCTGTTTTCGTGGGTATATCGGTGGCTCAAGATGCCGATGTCTGACTTTAATACGAAGGAAATTGAATCGCGGCCGATGATACTTGCCGGACACAAAATTGCGGTCAATATTTGCTACGAAGATGCGTTCGGCCGCGAGATTGCCAGCCAATTGCCCGAAGCGGAGTTGCTGGTGAATATCTCCAACATGGCCTGGTTCGGCCATTCACTGGCATCCGATCAGCATGCCCAGATGTCGCAAATGCGCGCGCTCGAAACCGGCCGCTGGATGCTGCGCGCCACCAATACCGGCGTGACCGCCGCGATCAACGAAAAAGGCGAGATCGTCAAAGTGTTGCCGCAGTTTGCACGCGGCGCGCTCGCGCTTGACGTGCAGCCGCGTTCGGGTGTGACACCGTTTGTGCGCTGGAAGGACGGGGTGATCCTGGGATTGTTGTTGCTGGGACTGGCGGTCGCCTTCGTCCGCAGACAGTCGTAAGATACCAGTCCAAAAAATAATCGGTGCTTTCCGTGTTTTCATACTTCGAAAAACTCGTCAATCCCTATCCCGACACCGCACCCGAACCCACGCCGAATACGTTTTTCGCGTTCATGTGGGCGGCATCCAGGGGCCTGCGTCCCTACCTGTTGCTGATGACCATTTGCACCGCCGCCATTGGCGTGTTTGAGGCATTCCTGTTCAGCATGCTGGGGCAGGTGGTGGATTGGCTCGGCAAGACCGAGCCCGCATTGCTATGGACCACGCAACGCGCCAATTTATTCCTGCTCGCGGCAATTCTGGTCGCGAGTCCGCTCGTCGTCGCATTGCAAGCACTGCTGAAACATCAGGCAATGGCGGGAAATTTTCCGATGCTGCTGCGCTGGAAATTTCATCGGCTGATGCTCTCGCAGAGTTACAGTTTTTATCAGG
>JANLQC010000475.1:0-2719 GCA_031367575.1 Betaproteobacteria bacterium
ACAGGAATCGGATCCAGGCTGCGCCACAAATACCACGTCGCCACGGTATTCCACGGGGCCCAGCGTTCGGCGTAGGCCTGTACCTCCGCCTTCGATAGCCGTGTGCCTTCATGAAAATGTTTTTCGATGGCGCGAATCAATCCGATGTCATCGACCGGGAAAACATTGGGCCGCATCAGATAAAAAATCAGGAACATCTCAGCCGTCCAGCGGCCGATGCCATTGACCTCCACCAGTTCACCGATAACTTCTTCATCTTCCATCGCGTGCCAGCGGCGCGGCTTGATGCGGCCCTCGGCAAAATGTGCGGCCAGATCCTGCATGTAGGCGATTTTTTGCCGCGAATTGCCGGCGCTGCGCAGCATTTCGGGCGTGACGGCCAACATGTTTTTCGGTGTGATTTTCCCAACGACACCAACGGTTTTATTCCAAACCGATTGCGCCGCCTTTACCGAAATCTGCTGGCCGACAATGGCCCGCGCGAGCGTTTGAAATGGGTCTCCGCGCGTGCGCAGCTGCGCTTCCGGGTAATTCCGGATAAGTTTTTTCATCACCTTGCATTGCTTTGACAAATGCGTGCAGGCGTCGGGCCAGTATTCAGGTTTCATGGGCGATTGATTGAAGGAGAGTGCTTGTGACGACGATTGCGCCAACGATAGGTGACGACAACACGCCAGACGATCAGCGTCAGGAAATAACCACAAATCGCCGTTACCACTGCTTGAATCGCGAGTCCGATCAGGAGCGTGTCGCCCAGCGAATAAATCCAGCGAAACATGTCCGGCACGGAACTCCAGATGCTGGCAAACGTGAATTCAAGCTGCGGCACATTCAGTGTGCCAACGTGCTCCCCGGTCACCAGGCCGCCGACCTGATAGGCGAGCATATACAGAGGGATGAATGTGAGCGGATTGGTATAAAACGTCGCAAACGCCGCCGCCAAAACATTTGCGCGCAATGGAATGGCGACGAGCACGCCGAGCAGAATTTGTACCGGGCCCGGCAGCAAGCCCGTGATAAGCCCGATGGCGATGCCCAACGCCACCGAGCGCCGATGCATGTGCCATAGCCGCGGATGGCCGAGCCACGGACTCAGAAACCGCAAGTAACGGTTTTCGGTAATGATTTCGGGGCCGGGCAGTTTGTTTTTGAGAAATTTTTTCACGGGGTCTGTCGGCCAGTTTTCGGCTCGTTCGTTATTGTGCTCGTATTCCTGCGTTTGCCGCGGATTTGATGGCGGCTGTTTGCGTAATTGCTTCCTCGTCCAACCCGCGCGGCGCTTCAATAAGAACAATAAAATGCGTATTGCGATACTCGGATTTCTGGCCGGCATTTTCTGGTTGCAACAACAGGCGAATCTGCCTGAATTGTGGTGGTGGCCGTTGCCTTTGATGTTATTGACCATCCCCTGGCTAATGAGACACGCCAACGGCGTAGTGGTTCGCGGTGCCCGATTGATGCTGGTGGTTGCGGCATGCGCAGCACTCGGCATTGTATGGGCAACGATGCGCGCCGAACTGCGATTGGCGGATTCGTTGCCGCGCGAATGGGAGGCGCGCGATGTTGAATTGATTGGGGCCATTGCAAGCCTGCCGCAAATCAACGAACGCGGCACACGCTTTGATTTCGTGGTTGAAAAAATTGTCACGCAATATGCCGTGATCCCACGGCGGATTTCGCTCGCGTGGTATGGCGAAACCAATCGCAAGACCAATGAGATTGCCGCCGCGCCGATAATGACGCCGGGTGAGCGTTGGCATTTCACGGTGCGGTTGCGGCGCCCGCACGGCACCATGAATCCGCATGGATTCGATTTTGAAGCATGGGCATTGGAACGCGACATTCACGCGACTGGCTACATCCGCATCAAAGGAATCAACGAAAAACAGGTGATCGACGCGGACGGCTTCATGGTTCGCATTGACCGCATGCGCATGGCGATTCGCGATCAGATGCTGGCTGTGTTGGCGGATGCGCCGCACCGCGGCGTGTTGGTGGCACTCGCCATCGGCGAACAGGGCGCGATTCCGGCCGACCAATGGAAAGTATTCTGGCGTACCGGCACCGGGCACTTGATGTCGATTTCCGGATTGCATATCACGATGGTCGCGAGCCTGATTTATTGGCTGGCGTTTCGCCTGTGGGCGCGCGTGCCGGCGTTCGCGTTGCGCTTGCCGGCCCAGCGCGCCGCCGCACTGGCGGGGGCATTGGCGGCGCTAATCTACGCGTTGATCGCCGGTTTTTCGGTGCCGACCCAACGCACGTTTTTCATGCTCACCGCCATCGCCATTGCGCTGTGGTCTGGCCGTGGCATATCCGGGTCGAGAATTCTTTCGTGGGCATTGCTGGCGGTGGTGTTGATGGATCCGTGGGCGGTGCTGGCACCGGGTTTTTGGCTGTCATTTGGCGCGGTCGCGATGATTTTTTTCGTCACCGCGAATCGTACCGGCGCGACAAGCGCGTTGTCCGGTGCCGTGAAAACGCAGGTGGCGGTCACGCTCGGCTTGCTGCCGATGACGCTCGCGCTGTTTCAGGAAGTCTCGGTCATCTCACCCGTTGCCAATGCGTTCGCGATTCCACTGGTCAGTCTGGTGGTGGTGCCGATCACTTTGTTCGGCGCGCTGGTCGGGCAGATTTTTTCTGCTGATTGGATTTTGTATCTGGCCCATGGGGTGATGCAGCTTTGTTACTTCGCACTCGCATGGCTCGCAGAACTGCC
>JANLQC010000482.1:0-4139 GCA_031367575.1 Betaproteobacteria bacterium
TCAACGGCGAGCCGTAAAAAAATTTCGCGCGACTGCTGGTAGGTTTCGATCTGATCGCGGTCGCCTGACACCGCATAGTAGCGGCCCGAGCGCTCCATCGCCAGACTGAGGCTTGCGAGTTGCCGCGAGTTCTGCGTGGCCACGGTGGCGTGGTAAACCGCCTTCTGGCTCTGTTCGGAAAGTTTTTCAATGGCGAACGCGTTCGACACCAGCCCCGCGATGAGGGGCAGGGTGACGATAATAAAACCGATCAGCAGCAGCCCCAGAAACGAATGCGGATAGCGGAGCGCCAACACCGGCTTGCCAGATTGTGTTTGCGGCATGATTGAATTGTGCGCAGGCGGTTTCACAGCAATGATTGTGCCGCATTGCGCGGACGAAACCATCGGAATGATAAAATCGGCACATCGCTTGCGCCGCAATCAGGAGTAATTCCCATGGCCATGTATGAATCCGACATCACCAAATTTGTCCGGGAGTTGATGGAGGCAAATCCCCAATTGAAGGAATTGCAAAAGGCCAATCGCGCGACATGGTGGGACAAAAAACTCGATTTGCAGGAACTTGAAAATCACGACGCATCGGCCGCGCCCAAGCAAGCCTACGCGTATTTTCCGTTGCCGAAGGAAGAGGCGAAATAACCCAACCAGGCCCGCGAACCGGCATCGAAATCGCGGCCCGATGCGTCGGCGTGAATTCCGTGCCATTGTTTTGGCTGTGAAGGTTTTCATGGGTAAATCAGGCCGCGCCTGATATACTGTCGGCATCCGGCGAATTACCAGTCCCCTCGCCGTCGTCAGTTCTGACGCTTTAAATTTTCCCTTCGTTTGCCTCCGACTGGCGCCCTTTGCGGTGACAGGCCGACTCCCTAATTAAGTAAATCATGTCATTCGCCTCCCTCGGCCTGTCCGAGACACTCGTGCGCGCCGTCACTGAACACGGCTATACCATCCCCACCCCGATCCAGGTGCAGGCAATTCCTGCGGTACTCGGTGGCGGTGATCTGCTGGCCGGTGCGCAAACCGGCACCGGCAAAACGGCCGGCTTTGTGTTGCCGTTGCTGCAACGCCTGTCGCTGGTTGCCTCGAAAAAAATTACCGGTACCAAGGCGGTGCGCGCGCTTATTCTCACGCCGACACGCGAACTCGCCGCACAGGTTGAAGAATCGGTTCGCACCTACGGCAAGTACGCCAAATTTTCCTCCGTCGTCATCTTCGGTGGAGTCGGCATCAACCCGCAAATTTCCGCCTTGAAGCGCGGCGTTGATATCGTCGTCGCGACACCGGGCCGCCTGCTCGATCTTCATCAGCAGCGCGCAATTGATCTTTCGCACGTCGAAATCCTGGTGCTCGATGAAGCTGATCGGATGCTCGATATGGGCTTCATTCACGACATCAAGCGCGTGTTGAAATTGCTGCCGCCAAAGCGCCAGAACCTGTTGTTCTCGGCGACCTTTTCCGATGAAATCAAAACACTGGCCGACAATCTGCTCAATAATCCCGCGCTGATCGAAGTCGCGCGCCGCAATTCGACTGTCGAAGCGATCACCCAAAAAATTCATCCGGTGGATCGCGACAAAAAGCGCCAATTGCTCGCGCATCTCATCAAGTTGCAGAATTGGCACCAAGTGCTGGTGTTCACGCGCACCAAGCACGGTGCCAACCGTTTGGCCGAATTATTGAACAAGGACGGCATCACGTCGCTCGCGATTCACGGCAACAAGAGCCAAAGCGCGCGCACCAAGGCACTGGCCGAATTCAAGACCGGTGATTTGCAAGTGCTGGTCGCCACCGATATCGCCGCACGCGGCATCGACATCGATCAATTGCCGCATGTGGTGAATTTCGATTTGCCGAACGTGCCGGAAGACTACGTGCATCGCATCGGGCGTACCGGACGCGCGGGCGCGCTGGGTGAGGCGATTTCGCTGGTGTGCATCGATGAGAAGGCTTATCTGCACGCCATCGAGCGATTGATCAAGCGCGATATTCCGAGCGTTGTGATTCCCGGCTTCGAACCTGATCCGCACGCGAAACCTGAACCGATTCAATTGCGCACTCCCGGCCATCGTCCGGGCGGGCGGCCACCGCAACGCCCCGGGCAAGGACGCGGGCAAGCAAAGAGCCATGCCAAACCGGCAGGTACACCCGCGCAGCAACGCCGACCGGGGACGCCGTTGGGCACAGGGCACAACAAGCCCGCCGGTGTGCGCTCATTTGGGCGCACCGGAAGTGGCAGCAAATAGCATCGCCGCGCGAGGACGGATTCCCGGCACCTAATAAAAATTAAAAAACAGCACTGGCGCGGCGATTGGCGGCATTTCGTCCCAAACGCCTCGCCAGTGCTTGAGTATTCGCGTTCAAGGCTGAAAATTACCACTTAGCCTTCACCTGCGGGCAGACCGATTCACGATTGGCGGACAGCCGCAAAAGTGCCATGAGACAATGTCCATTCAACGTTCTCATTTGTCATGACACGCCATGCCTTTGCCACTCCCCGTCCCGCCAACACCACCCACGCTGCCAAAATACACGGCACCGCGCCCCAACGTGGTCAGCAATTTTTTGAACTCGACTTCGTGGATGATTTCCGATCCGGCGCGCTTCAATGCCTTGATGAAAGAAGCGGCGAGCCTTGTGTCCGGCGGCGTTTATCTGGGCGACAATCTATTCACCTGGGGTCGCAATAACTCGTTCATCGACGACCTTGAATTTCGTCGCGCGTGGGAAAGCAACGTGGTCAACGTTGCCGATGAAGCGATCGCATGGCGACGCTATTTGCTGGCCTGCATGGCATATCACGCGGTGCAATTGCCGGGTGATTTTGTCGAGTGCGGCGTGTATGCGGGAACCGGGGTAAAAACGGTGGTGGATTACCTCGGTGGCCGTGCATTCGCGAAAACATTTTGGGCCTTTGACACTTTTGACTATAACCCAGTCGACGGGCACGCTTTTGAGGGGCAGCAAGCGGGTTTTTACGAAAAAGTGCAAGCGCGTTTTGCCGGCTACGATCAGGTCAGGCTCATCAAGGGCTTGATTCCGCAAATTTTTGATGCACATTGTCCGTCCGAGATCGCCTATCTGCACATTGATTTGAACAACGCCGCCGCCGAAGTCGCCGTGTTGGAAAAGCTGTTTGAGCGTGTGGTGCCAGGTGGCGTGGTGATATTTGACGACTACGAATGGGCGGGTGTATACCGGCCCCAGAAACTGGCCGAAGACGCGTGGCTCGACCAACGCCAATACCGCGTGGCACCGTTACCCACAGGGCAGGGATTCGTGATCAAACGATGATCAGATAACAACTATCGTTGGCGGCAAAATGCCGGGCAATTGCATAATGACGTGTCTTTCATTGTGCCGAACGGCAATTGCGGCGATAGTGACGCCTTCTTGAAATTTCGCGTGGCGTCTGCGGCGGCTGTCCGTTACCCACTACAAGCACTTGATGACTTTTTTCGCTCCCAAAATCCGTCCCACGCACACTGCCACGCCTTGCAAATCCGCGCGGGAAACCAATTCGCCGCGCCGCGTATCGCTGTTTGCCGCGAGCGTGTGGTGCATCGCTTGCATCGCGGCGCTTTTTTCCCCGCTGATGAGCGAAGCGGCGCTCACGGCGCGCGATCAGGCGACTGAATCGCTCGAACGCCGGGTCGCCGATGACCCGCGCGCCGCGATTGCCGACAGTGAAAAATGGCTGGCGCAGGCGGCGAGCAGTGACAAAGCACTCCAATTGCGCGCGCTGCGCTTGTTGGCAATGGCGCTGGCGCAAATGGAAGATTCGGCCCGATTGGCGAAAATCGCCGGGCAAGGGTTGGCGCTGGCCCGCGAGCTCGGCGATGCGGAATCAGAGTGCGAATTTCTCAGCGCAAAAGGTGTGGTGTTGTCCGAGGCGGGAAAATATCTGGACGCCATGCCGGTATTCGATTCTGCCATCGGCATCGCCGAGCGTGCTCAACTATCGCGCGCGGCGACCGGTGTGATGGTGTCCAAGGCGTTCGTGTACGGCCTGTTGGGTCGCAGCGCGGACGCGCTTGATCTGCTGTTCACGGCCCACCAGCGCTATCTTGATCTGGGGGACCACCGCAGTGCGCGAATTACGCTGTCGGCGATCGGCTCCGCCCACGCGCACGACCATGC
>JANLQC010000511.1:0-6473 GCA_031367575.1 Betaproteobacteria bacterium
GGTCACGGCATTGACGAGGCAAACGAATACGTGGGCATTGATGCCAATGGCAGTTTACAACCGTGAAGATGCGAAAGACTTTCCCAATTCAACATTCTTTCACACAATAAAAAGGAGTAACCGGGTTCGCGCAATCGATGCCGCCCATCGCGAACAATTTTTCCTGCAACCACAATTTCAGAAAATTTCGCTGCGCGAAAAACCTGCGTCCAAAATGGGCCATGGCAAGGCGTAATCCGCCCACAACATATCAGTGCGAAAGCGAATTCCCGGCGCGCCGCCGCGCGACAAAAACGACCAGTGTCCCCGCCGCCAGAAACCACGCCACCCCGCTGATCCATGGCAATTGATCGGCGATCAAACGCGCCGCCTCACCACTGTTGCCCGGTGATATCGCCAATACCAGCGCGATGCGGCCGACTGCGGCCATCGCCAGCAACGCCATCGTGGCACCGATCCAGCCGCCTTCGCGGCGGCTGCGTCCGATCAATGTTGCTGACGTGATCGCGGCCAGCAGCACCACCGCCCACATCGCGCCGGCAATGATTTGCAATGCAATCAATAACGGCAACGGCGGCGCAAGCGCGCACCCTGCCAGCGCCAAGCCGCCGAATGCACCTGCCAGCCACATGGCGTTGACGGGCACCGCATTCGGGTTCGCGTCACGTTCCGCGCGCTGCGTAAGCCAGAATGAAACGGGAAACATCGCAACGCTGAATCCCGCCCAAAAAAGTGGCATCAACCATTCCAGCGAGACCCCGGGTGCCGCCTTCGTGAATAGCTTCGCCGAATTCACACCCGCATGAATTTGCATGCCGACCGCGAACAATCCGACCGCGATCAACAACGGTATCGCGATGGCGATATTTGCCAATGACGTGGAAGGTGAGGCCGACGTGGCCTGCGGCGATTCAGAACCCGCCTTCACCAACGCGCGCCGCAGCACCAGCGTCGCCACCGCCAAGGCAATGCTTGCGACCACAAACGGCAGCAGCGGATCGCGGTTTTTCAGCAGCACCGTGAGATACGGTGCCGATGCACCCGCCAGCCCAAGGCCAAACAAGTACGCGGCGAGCGGCGAATGGAGGGTGTCAGGTTTTGAAGGCGTGGCGAATTTGCCGAGCATCGCCAGCGGCGGCACGCGCAATACCGACGAGCAAATCACCCAGATGAATAGTGCCGGCACGAATACCCACACCGGCAGCGACGGTGCCATCAACGGCAACGCAACAAATATGGCGCATGAAAACAGCACCAGTACGGTCATTGCATTCGCCGCTTTTTGCAGCCATAGTGTGCTGCGATCAAGCCAGATCCCGGTCGCGAGATCGGCGGCGGCAAACAGCAATTGGTCGATGATCAAAATCCATGGCAGCCACGATGCATCGATGCCCGCCAGTTTCAGGATGCCCGGCAGGAAAATGACATACACGGTCCAGCCGAGCGTGAAAAAGAGTTGGACGAATGCGATGGGCCAATTCATGCGGGTGCCGGTAAACCTTGCGGAAAATTATTCCCGCCATGATCGCATATCAGCCCGCCGCGCTGAACATTGCCCCCACGCCTGCCGTCAACGCCATTGCCAATGCGCCCCAAAACGTGACACGAATCGCGCCCGTCATCATCGGTGCGCCACCGGCGCGCGCCGCCACCCCACCGAGCAGCGCCAAAAAAACAAGCGAGGTTCCGGAGACGAGATAAATCAGGACGGATCGCGGTGCGAATACAGTCACCAGCAACGGCATGAGCGCGCCGATGGCAAAGCTGCCGGCTGACGCCAGTGCCGCCTGCAATGGCCGCGCGCTCAATGTGCTCGAGATGCCCAGTTCGTCGCGTGTGTGGGCACCGAGCGCATCGTGCGCCATCAATTGTTCGGCAACCTGATTCGCCAGCGGCGCATCCAAGCCGCGGCCGACATAAATCGCCGCCAACTCCTTGTGCTCGCTCGCGGCATCGGCCAGCAATTCAAGGCGCTCGCGTTCGATGTCCGCGTTTTCGGTGTCGGCTTGAGAGTAGACCGAAACATATTCCCCCGCCGCCATCGACATCGCCCCTGCGACCAAACCGGCGACTCCTGTCACCAGCAGCGCCGCATGACTGGTATGCGCCGCCGCCACGCCGACGATCAGGCTCGCGGTGGAAACGATGCCGTCATTGGCGCCCAACACGGCGGCGCGCAGCCAGCCGATGCGGTCGGTGCGATGTCTTTCCAGATGACGCGTGCGCATGGTCAAAACTCCCCGGTGCCGTTGACGACGGGTTGCTTCCCGCGAGGCACGCCCATAAAGCATAGCGCGAATGGACGGGGAATGAGTTCGCTGAAATGCGCAAACATCGAAATTGCTGAACAACTATTTCAAAGCAATTGGAAGCGCAATGCAAATCGCTTCATGCCAATTGCCCAACCGCGACGCCATGCCTCACCCCGCATCGCCCCGCGTCGACACACCACTTCGGGGCGAATCGGGCCGTTGCGACCACTTTCCCGGGAGAGGCTACCGTCAATGCGGCCAATGGGGGTGCAACCAAAATGCAGCCGCGCGCAGGGAAAATCTCCAGCACCGGCGCGCCTTTCGGGCCATAAATGTCTGGAAACGCGCGCCAGTGCTAGGGTTTACTAACGACACGTTGCAACCGCATTATCCCCTCCCCACCTTTCGCCAGCCGCTTCAACAGCAGCTTGAAAATATCCGCATCAAACTCAACCTCGCGCTTGATTTCGGCGAGCTCATGCATTTCGATCTCCGTTTTCGCGCTGCCGTAATAGCGCCAGCGATGAAACACATGCGCGCGTTGCCAGCCGTGGTCGGGATGGGATTCGCGGATCGCGATCGGGCCGGCGTAGGGCCATTTGGGAAAAGTGAATTCTGACAAAGCTTCGGCGAGGCGCGCATTGTGTTGCTGAAGCGTCTCCACGCCGACGCAGTAGCCTTCGCAACGCTTGAGTTGCCGCGCGAAGCACGGCCCGCCAGGCGTCTCGCCGCCGATGGCTTTCCAGCAAAGTCCGTTTTCGGTCGCCAGTTGCGTGAGCATGTCTTTGGCGCGCGGCTTGGAAGGAAACGGGCCATACAGGCCGGCGACATTTTCCAGATCGGTCTCTTCAAGTTTGATGATTTCCACCGGCACGCCAAGGTGGGTGAGTTTGATCAACACCATTTGCGCGTTGCGCCGCAACCGCAAATTTCTGAGCGGCTGGGAGGATTTGATCAACTGCGATTCACGCAGCAGTGCGCCGAGCTCGCCCGCCGTTTCTTCAAACTCGATGCGCCGGATTTCCATCGACAAACGTACGTCGTTGGAATGACGATGGTCGGATGAAAAATGCGAACGCACGCGGTCGCGCAGATTCACGCTCTTGCCGATATAGATCGGCAAATTGTTCACGCCGTAAAACACATAGACGCCGGGGCCATCGGGCAATGCATCAAGAACACCGGGATCGAGCTGCGGCGGCAGACTCGGCATTTTCAATAGCGATTTGGTGGCCGCCATCACGACGTCGGCCGAATGTTCGCGCGCGGCGGTCTGCATGAATTGCCACGCCATTCGCGCGTCGCCCATTGCACGGTGTCTACCGGGGGCATTTAGGCCGTGCCGCGCAATCAACGAGTCAAGATTGTGCTGCGAATATTGTGGATAAAGTTTTCGCGACAGCCGCACCGTACACAGCACCTCGGCCGAAAACGGTACGCCGTGGCGACGAAATGCGTTCTTGATGAAGCCGTAATCGAAACGCGCGTTGTGCGCGACGAACAAATGGCCTTCAAGCCGCGTGAGCACATTGTCGGCCAATTCGGCAAATGTCGGCGCGTCGCGCACCATCGCGTCCGTGATGCCGGTCAGCGCCTGAATTTCAGGCGGGATGGTGGTTTCGGGATTCACCAGCGACGACCATTCCTCGATCACCGCGCCGTTTAAAATGCGCACGATGCCGATCTCGGTAATGCCATCACTCGCCGCCGCAGTGCCGGTGGTTTCAAGATCGACGACGGCGATGCGTTGGTGCAGGTAGGGCAGGTGACGAAGGTCGGCGGGCATGGCCAGAGATTCGTGAGGCAGACAACAACGGTTACATTCGCGCGCGCGGCCGGAACGCTAAAATTGGCGGTCGTGATGCGGACGTGCATTGATGATCGCCCCAAAAATTCAGGGGCAAAAATGATTGTAGTTCGGATTGTTGCAGTGATTGCTGCATTCGGTATTGTGGCCGGCGGTTTGATGCAATATCTGGCCAATCACGGCTACGCGGTGCTGGACATCAACAACCGCGGCAGTTCGGGCTACGGCAGTTACATGACGTTGGCCGCGATGGCATTTAGACCGGAAGCGTTCAAGGTGGGCGTGAATATTTTCGGGGTATCGAATTGGTTGCGCACGCTGGCGAGCATCCCGCCGTACTGGGAATCCATCCGCAAGGCGCTCTACGAAGAAATAGGCGATCCGGTGGAGTACTTGGTGTTCGCCGACGAAGGCCACGGATTCTCCAAAAAGAAAAACAACATGGAAGCGAACCGCAAAATTGTGGAATTCTTGGACAAGTATCTGAAGGGCAAGTAACCGCCGCGAAGTATGCCGCAGGGGGGCGTACTGCGGCAATGTATTGCGGCAATGTATTGCGGCGAAGTGTTGCGGTTATTTGGCGCGGGTCGGCATCTGGTAGTAGCATTTGACGAGATGAAATTGCTCATCATTCGTTAACCCATTCCTTGCTCCCGATGAATTCCGGCAGACCCGTCATTGCCGTACCCGCCCCGGGGGATGACTCCGGGCGCGGTTACGTTGCGCCTTTACCGCACTGGGTCGAGGCGCGCAGTCCGCAGGAAATCTGTGCCGCGCACGGCTCACCTTTTGTGCCGCCCTCGCCGCTGGACAAAGTGGCGGTTTCACTTGGTACGTTGAATCTGCAGCCGCTTAACGCGCGCCGCGTGTCGCCTGAACGCGGCATTTGCGGTTGGTATATTTGGGGTGGTGGCAGTGGACGAAATTCGCGCGCGGCGGGTTTTTTCGAGACGATGCCGGTCGCGCATTTACTTGAGCGTTGTCCGCAGATCATGCCGTTTCTGGCGTTGGCCCCCGGATGGCGGGTATCGATTGCACCTGACGGCCCTGAAATCCTGCCGCCGCACGATGCCGCGCCGCCGCCGAATGTCGCGGTGCGGCGCATCGGCGCGCTCACATCGCGCACACCGCCCGTCAAGCAGTGGGTGTGGCTATCGATATTGCTGCACATTCTGGCGGTGGTGTTGTTTGGCGATACCACCGGCGGCGGTTCGCGCAGCGGCACGTTTCGTGGCGAGAAGACGGGCGGGCCGATGACGGTGACACTGCAACCGGCCGCGCCGGTTCGCGCTGAGCCGCTCGCACTTCGGCCCGCAACGCATTTGGGTAGTCTCAGCCGCGCACAAAAATTAGTGCAATCTCAACCAGCCAATTTGTCACCAACGACGTCGAACCCGCCACCGGCGAACGATGCGGCACCGGCGGATGCATTGGCACCCGCACCCGCACCCGAAGCCGCACCGGTGATGCCACCGGTGATCGCCATTGAAGTTGAAAAACCGGCGACCGATTTCGTCGTGCCGGTTGCGACACCCGCCCCGGCGCGTGCGCCAGACCCGCCGCCGCCACCACCGGCACCAATCCCGCCACCCGAGCCACCGTCGGCGCGCCTGCCCGCGTCGCTGCCGAAACTCGATGCCCTGCCGGCACCGAAAGCAATTGCGACACCGATCCCCGAACGCAATGTTGCGTTGCCGGCCGAGCTGATTCCGCGCTTGACCCCGCTGGTGCCAGCACGCAGTGAACGCAGCGCGCCGCTGGAGACCGCGCCGCGCGCAAAAACATTCGTGCCGCCAACCATTGAGCCCGACGCGCCGCCGGCGTCAACCACAACACCCGACCCCTCGAACCCGTCACCGTCGGTTGCGTCACCTCCATCACGCGCCACAGCCGATCCATCGATTGATTCCACAAGTCGCGGCGATAGCTTGCCCGCTCCCGAACCACGCAGCGCCATCACGCCCCCGCCGGGCCTGACAGCGCCACCCATCAATCTCGATTCCTTGCGTCAGCGCGTGCGCGAAATTGATCGCGAAGGATCGGCACCGCGCACCTTGTTGCCGTTCAATGTAAAACCAAAACTGGATACGCGCACCAAAGCGCAGCAGGCCTTCGACAAAGCCTTGAAGCGCACCGATTGTCGAGAAGCCTATGCCGACATGGGGCTCGCCGCCGTGCTGCCATTGATTTTGGACACGGTGTCGGAGAAGGGCTGCAAATGGTAGGCACGAGGCGCCGGGCGCGCGCCATCTAGCCAACTTCAAGCCACAAAAACGCATGGCCGAAATACCCCAAGGTAGTTCGGCCATTTGCCTTGTTCACCCACTCACTTCAGTGTCGCTCGGATGTGCCCAGAATGTGCCCTAACCGGCGACCAAACCGCTTCATCAATGGATGATTTTTTAAATCTCGAT
>JANLQC010000518.1:0-8036 GCA_031367575.1 Betaproteobacteria bacterium
CAGCGGGATGGCGACGAGGGTGGCAATTGCTGTCGGGCGCGTTGACATGTTTTTTTCCTTTAGTGGTGCTCAATTGAAAGTTACGCTGACTATCCATGATGGCGTTTGATAAATATCAAACCAACTCGAAAATGACGGCGACCCCCGAAGGGAAATTTCAACGCATTGCGGCATGTTTGATTTCGATCAAACCCGCGCGTCAGTGATCGCGCAACATGGTTTTCATCAATCAACGGGTCGAGCGACGGTTCTCTATTGAAATCATGGATATCAAGCTTCAGCCGCGCGCGGCCACGCTGGTTCGCGCACCCGCATTCGCGCACCTGACCACTAAAACGCTGCAACAGCTTGCCGCCACGGCGACCGAATTGACACTCAAGCCGGGCGGCCTTGTATTTGCGCGCGGCGCACCGGCGACGGATCTATATGTCATCGCCACCGGGCACTTGGTGCTCTCAATGCAATCGCCGCAGGGGGCGGAGCATGTCATTGAACTCATGCAGCCGGGCGATAGCTTCGGTGAAGCGGCATTGTTGACAGGGCATGCGCATCTTGTCACGGCCGCTGCCGTCACAGCCTGTGACCTTCTGCGCATTGATCGGCGATCGCTTATCAACGCGATCACCCACGACCGCGAGTTCGCACTTAACGTCATTGCCACGCTCAGTGAGCAGATCTACCGACAGACCGGCGCACTCGAAAATTTGTTGTTTCTTAGGGCATCGGGGCGGGTGGCACGCTTTATTTTTGCGCGGCTGAAGCTGGATGACACGATTGCCGGCCATCGCGTCGCGTTGCCGGTCAGGAAGGGCCTGATCGCCTCGCACCTCAACATGACGCAGGAACACTTCTCGCGCACGTTGCACGAACTCAGTAGCGCCGGCCTCATTCGCGTTGATGGCGTGATGGTTGATGTGATCGATATCGAAAAACTCCGCGATGCTGCGGGATTGCTGCGGATTTCGGAAAATGCCGGGCAGGCGTCGTGAACGCCCCTTACATTGGCGCCAATCCAAATTCGGCGGCCAGCAATTGGTAGGATCGAAGACGCGCCACCGGATCGTGAGTCCAGGTGTTGATGACGATTTCATCGAGCGAAAATTTCGCGGCCAATTCCTTGAGCCGCGCCGCGACTTGCGAGGCGGATCCGGCGGTTGCTTTGCCGCGCAGTGTTTCGATGGTTGCGCGTTCGGCGGCGGTGTAGCCCGCGAATGCGCTCGCGGCCTCAAAGGGTGAGACCAGTGGCGTGCGCAAGCCTTTTTCAAACCCGATGCGCCAATGTTCGCGCGTCATCAATAGCTGTCTTGCGGCCGCTTCGGTTTCAGCCGCCAATGCCCACACGCAAATGGTCGCCTGCGGAAGCGGATGGCGCTCGCTCGGGCGATAGAGGCGGCGATAGAGTTCAAGTGCCTGCCCGGTACCGCGACCCTCGGTAAAAAAATACGCAAACGCATAGGGCAGGCCCAGATACGCGGCCAATTGTGCGCCATAGTCGGAACTGCCCAGAACCCAAATTTCCGGCCGCGTTGGCCCCAGTGGGTGCGCCTTGATTTCGCCAAACGCGTGGCCGGCCGACAGTGGCAGCCCGGACACCCATGCCTGTAGATCGAGTACTTGTTGAGGAAATTCCTCGGCCGCATTCTGATGGGGATTCAACGCGAACGCGGTCAGCCGATCCGAACCCGGTGCGCGGCCCACGCCAAGGTCAATCCGGCCCGGCGCAATGCCTTCCAGCACGCGAAACTGTTCCGCCACTTTCAGCGCCGAATAATGCGGCAACATCACCCCGGCGCTACCGACACGAATGCGTGAGGTGGTCGCCGCCACCGCCGCCATCAGGATTTCCGGCGCGCTACCGACGATGCTGTCGCTGTTGTGATGTTCCGACACCCAGTAGCGGTGATAGCCAAGCGAATCGCAATGGCGCGCGAGTTCGAGACTCTCCTGAATGGCGATGTGCTGGCTCTTGTTGTTTGATGCCGGCGACTGATCGAGAACCGAAATTTTCATACGGGCCTAAGTACTTGTTTGAACATGCTTTGATTATGGCGATTTTAAACCCCAGCACTGGCGCGGCGTTTCAGGCCTTTTCGTCCGTTAAGGCGCGCCAAATGGCGATCCACGTTTTGCGATGCGGGCAAAGCGCCAATCAAGCCGCGTAAATGGCACGCACCACAATTCAATTCAAAACGAAAATTCCGTTTTGACGACAAACTGCACCGGCTTGATATCGCCGGCGCGTTTCAATGGTGCGGCCAGATCGACGTGCAGCACATTCGCGAATGCAGCGCGGTCGAGGGCGATGCGCAAACCCACGCCGACATCGGCAAGCGTGCCACCGTTGACGGTGTTTTGATTGGGCCCACCCCACGCGCGCCCGGCGTCAAAGAACACCGCACCGCCGACCCGGAGCAGGCGAAACGGATACCAATCGGTATACGCCCGTTGCTCCACTGACAGCAGCATGCGTTGATCGCCGGCCTGATAGCGCGAACGATAGCCGCGCAGGCCAAACGTGCCGCCGATCAGCAATTGATCGGCGATGCCGCCACCGCGCAGCCGGTCAACCGCGAGCGAGGCGAAAAAAAGCGATCTTGCCGTCTGTGGCGCGTAGTACTTGACGGCGGCGGCCGACAGTGTCATCGGCAGCCCGGTGCTGGCGATTTTCCGCTCGATCGACGCGCCCGCCTGCAATATCCGGTTCGATGAAAACACGTAGCCATCGCTGACCGACGCGGAGTAAAGAAAATCGGAACGGGTTGAACCCATCGATGCCAACGCTTTGGTCAATTGCAGATGGGCGTTGAAGCCGACGACCAGAAATTCGGCACGCTCGATCAGGTTGTAATTCTTGACCTTCACAAAACCATCCTCAAGCAATTCGTAGCGCAAAAATAGCGCTCGCAGATCGTTGCTGACCGGGAGCGGCACGGTTGCGACGTGGCCAGGCTCTACGCGATAGGTGTTGTCTTGCGCAAGAGAGCCCAATCGATAGCGTTGCGTCCAACCGTCAATCAGGCCCGGAGAGAAACCGACCGAGGCATCGGCCGATTTCAAGCGATGGCGATATTCGCTGACGACATTGCCTGTGTTGTAAATCGAATCGATGCGGTCGTCATCGCCCCAGGCACCACGCGCGGCGAAACGCGTTTCGAGCGAATAGAACGGTCGGTCAACAATCAGTGAGGTGCGTTTGCCGTCATTGAAACTGCCGCGCCCAAAATCAACCCGCGTCCAGCCGTCAATCGCCTGCGGGTACGATATTTCAAGCTCGGTGCCTTTGCGATCCACGTTTGAGGTGCGGGCAAAACCGACACTCAGGCCGGTACCGAGCAGATTGCGTTCCTTGACGCCGAAACTGGTTTTGTTCTCACCACCCGCGCGCGAAAAATTGCCGGTCACATCCAGCGTCCATGCGTCGCGCGTCGAGACTTCAATATCAACCACGCCATTGTTCAACGCGATCGGCTTGATCTCGACGTCGTACCGCGTGCGCGAGGCGCGCAACAGGCGCTCGGTCTCCTCGATCTTCCGGCGTGACACCCGCTCGCCGGATTTGAACAGCAGCACGCGGGCAATGACGTCCATGCGAGTCGGAACATGCAGGCGATTCACCAGACGATAGAGCGCGTTGTTTTCCGCATCAATGGTCAGATCGAAAACGTTGTTCGGTGTGATGCGAATTTGCCCGATGGTTGCGCGCGCGTTTTCAAGTTCGGTAAAGCTCGGCAGGTTGGTACTTGCTGCCGGTTCGGCGAAGGCGGGAGTTGCCGCCGGCAAGGTCAGTGCCGTCAGCGCGAAAAGTGTCGAGAGCATGACACGACACGTTTGGATTGGACGCGAACAGCGCCTTGCCACGCGTGCCATGAGTGCCACGGGTGCCACGGGTGCCAAGGGTGCCAAGGGTGCCATGAGTGCCAACGGTGCCAAGGGTGATTTTGATTTAAACATCGTGAGAGGATACCAGCGCATGGCGCGCGTCAAAATCCGCCTGCGGTGAGCCATGCATCGACCTGATCAAGCCGGTCGTGCCCCCAAAAAGGTTCGCCATCGACGATGATGAACGGCGAACCAAAAACGCCTTTGTCCAATGCCGCATCCACTTCGCCTTTCAGGCGCTCTTTGACAAGCGGATCGGCCATGGCGGCGAGAATCTGCAGGCGATCTTCGCCCAGATTTGCGGCGATATCAGCCACCTTTTCCGCCGCCGAAATATCCACCCCCTGCGCGAAATAGGTTGCGTAACACGCCATCGCAAATTGATGCGCTTTTACCGGATCCCGGTCATCGATCCAGTAGAAAGCGCGCGCCGCGTTTTGTGTGCCGATGGGAAATGCCGCCGGGTGTTGGTAGGGCACATTGAGATAGCGCGCAGTGCGCAGGATGTCGCGGCTCGAATACGGCCCCTTGAGGGGTACCGCAAGCAGCGGTGCGGTGCCTGCCGCCTTGAACATGGGGCCGAGGAGAATCGGCCGCCAGTTCACCGGTCGCAGGTGATGGGCGGCGAGGGCGTTGATACGGGTCGCCGCAAGATAGCCGTAGGGTGATGAAAAGTCGAAATAAAAGTCGATTGGGCGGTTGGCATCTGACATTTTTTTCTCCGGAAGAATGATCATAAACGAATCTCCAATGAAAAAACCCTGCCGGTGTCGGCAGGGTTTTCTGTCATGCGCATCGACTAGACTGACGTTTGATCCGGTTTGTTTACCGGCTGGGTTTCCACGAACAATAGCGGTTCCGTCGTTGCGTTGCGCGGCTTGCGCGGGCGCGGCGTGCGACGTCGCGTCGCCTCTTCCTCCTCGACTGCGGCGATGCCTTGAACCTTGTCCGCTGCGGTTTCGATGAATACAAGTGGCGCGCTTTCGGTCAAGCCGCCGCCAGATTGGAGGCGACGTCGCGGCTGGCGGGGAGCGGCAATGGTGTCATCGACAATTTGATCGACCGTTGCCGGGGCGGCTGGCGCAAACGTAAACGCAGGGCTGGTCGCGGTACTGGCGGCAACGGGTGTCGCGGTCGCGGCCTCGGCGACAACGATCGGCGTTGACGGCGCAGAAGTCACCAATTGATCTGCCGCGACATAGGGTGGGTCACGATGCGTGAACGCCACCGGCGACTTTTCTTCAACTGGCGCTGGTACTAGCGGCGCGCTGCCGCTCGGCACTGGCGCGATGATCGAAACATGGTTCGCGTCATGAGATGTTGCGGGTGCAGACGCATGGAACGGCGCGACGTCAACATTCGACATCGCAGGCGCATTTTCCGATTGCACGCCTTGTGTGGTGGCTGCGACGCGCTCTTCATGTCCTTCGCGTCCATCCCGGCTACCACCACGGCCGCCACGACCCCGTCGACGACGACCGCGTCCTTCGCCCTCATCGCCCGCTTCGACGGGCCGGGCTTCCAGTGCCGGTTTATTGGCTTGTTGCTGACGCGGTTTTTGCGGCGATCCTTCCGGCCCACGCGGTTCCCTTGGCTCCCGTGGCTCCCGTGCCTCCCGCGCCTCCCGAGGCTCTCTTGATTCGGCGGGCTGATCGGCACGCGCCTCGGTGGTCTTGTCGCGACGCGGCTCACTGGGTTTGCGACCGTCGTTGCGCGGGGGGCGATCAGCGCGTTCCTGACCGGCTTGTGGCGGGCGATCCTTGCCACCGCGCTCGCCACGATCAGCGCGCTTTCGATCACCGTCATTGCCACCTCCACGTCCGCCGCGCCCGCCACGTTCATTGCGGTCGCGCTCACCACCACGTTCATTGCGTGCATCGCGTTTGGCCGGGCGTGCCTCGGCAATCGGCTGGGACGCGGCGGCGGGCTCAGCGGCGAACATGCTCGTGAAACGTTTCCACAGCGACGGTGCCGGTGTCACTGTTGCCGATATGACCGCTGCCGCACGATGACGCTCAGGCAGCGGGTCGGCCGCCATCGGTGCCGGTTGCGAAGGCGTGATGCCTTTCACCATCGGTTCTGGCCGGCTCGGTTTAGCTTCCACTTCGGCCGCTTTCGCCGTCACTTCTTCCACCGGGCGATTCACCATTTCATAGCTGGGTGTCGCGAGATCCAATTTTTCCGAGTCACTGCGCAAACGCTCCATCTCGTAGTTCGGCGTTTCCAGATGGATGTTGGGAATCAGCAACACATTGACCTTGAAACGCATTTCGATCTTGTGAATGTCCTGGCGCTTTTCGTTCAACAGGAAAGTGGCGACATCGACTGGCACCTGGGCATGAACCGCGCCGGTGCCTTCCTTCATCGCCTCTTCCTGAATGATGCGCAGGATATGCAGCGCCGAAGACGCGGTATCGCGGATGTGGCCGAGGCCATGGCAACGCGGGCAAGGGATGTATGACGATTCGGACAACGCCGGTTGCAGACGCTGGCGCGAAAGCTCCAGCAAACCAAAGCGTGAAATCTTGCCGGTCTGCACGCGCGCGCGGTCGTGATGCAGCGCATCGCGCAAGCGGTTTTCGACTTCGCGCTGATTTTTGGTTGACTCCATGTCGATGAAGTCGATTACAACGAGGCCCCCCAAGTCACGCAGTCGCAATTGGCGGGCGATCTCATCAGCCGCTTCGCAGTTAGTGCGAAACGCGGTCTCTTCGATATCGTGGCCCTTGGTGGCGCGCGCCGAATTGACGTCGACTGATACCAGTGCTTCAGTGTGGTCGATGATAATGGCGCCACCGGATGGCAGCGTCACCTCGCGGCGATACGCGGTTTCAATCTGGTGCTCGATCTGGAAGCGTGAAAATAGCGGCACATCGTCGTGATAAAGCTTCACCTTGCCGACGTTGGCCGGCATCACAGTCGACATGAACGACTGCGCCTGTTCAAAAATCTCCGGCGTGTCGATGAGGATTTCGCCGATGTCCGGCTGGAACAAATCGCGAATCGCGCGTACCACGAGGCTCGATTCGAGATAAATCAGTTCCGGGCCTTTGACTTCTTTTGCGGCGCCTTCGATGGCCTCCCACAATTGAATCAGATAATTCATGTCCCACTTGAGTTCTTCGGCTGAGCGACCGATGCCGGCGGTGCGGGCGATGATGCTCATGCCTTCCGGGATCTCGAGCTGATCGAGCGTTTCGCGCAATTCGGCACGGTCCTCGCCTTCAACACGGCGCGACACGCCGCCGCCACGCGGGTTGTTGGGCATCAGCACCAGATAGCGGCCGGCCAGCGAAATGTAGGTCGTCAGCGCAGCGCCTTTATTGCCGCGTTCGTCCTTTTCGACCTGCACCAGAATTTCGTTGCCGACTTTCAGGTTTTGCGCGATCTTGGCGCGGGTGCCTTCGCCGGTTTCACCCTGCACGTATTCGCGCGTCAGTTCCTTGAACGGCAGGAAGCCGTGGCGTTCTCCGCCGTAATCGACAAACACGGCTTCAAGCGATGGCTCGACGCGGGTGACAACGGCCTTGTAGATGTTGCTTTTTTTCTGTTCCTGGCCGGCGTGTTCGATATCCAAATCGACCAGTTTTTGCCCGTCGACAATGGCGACCCGAAGCTCTTCGGCCTGGGTTGCGTTAAATAGCATGCGTTTCATTATTGTTCCTCGATTGCAAAATGCGCGCGCTTGTTCGCTTGGTCGCTTGTTCATTTGACAAGCGACCGGACGACGGAAGAACAACAATGCGGGACACGGGACAAGCCGCCGCTATCAGGCGGCGCTCAGGCGACGACGGTTACAGCTTGCGCGCGACCGGCATGAAAGGGCCAACGACACCCGGCATGATCGAATGATCGTGCGCAATCAGAATTTGATTGATGTGTGGTTGGCGATTCATGAAGGGTGCGCGACGTCGACTGTGTTTCGGTCTGCGGATTCAATGTCTGGCCGCAGACTTCAAAATACCCGTGGAGGAACGCCGCCAATTTTCACTGCGCCGCGCTTCCACCGAATTGTTCATCTTCACGCCACCCGGTGCTGCTATCCGCTTCGCGGACGGTGCGCGTAAATCGTTTTGTATCGCTACTTGTTGGGCCCAAAAAAATTGGCACCGGGGGTGAGCAAAAACGACCGCTCGTTTTCCGTCAACGGCGGGGTT
>JANLQC010000473.1:0-2235 GCA_031367575.1 Betaproteobacteria bacterium
GTGCCGCCGATGAGCAGCGTGTCGCCGGTGAATACGCGATCCGGCATCACGATACACATGGAATCCGCCGTGTGCCCCGGCGTATGAAGGATGCCGAGCCGCAGCGTGCCCACCACCAGCATGTCGCCATCATCAACGCGCATGTCCACTTTCTCGGCGGGGCTGCGGCGATGCATCACCACCGGAATATTGTTCTGCTTCGAGAGTTGGCGGCTCGCGGAGAAATGATCGGCGTGGGTGTGGGTATCGATTGCGTATCGAATGCGCAGGCCATGGCGCGCGGCGAGTGCCAGCGTGTGATCGATCCGGCTCAATTCGGGGTCGATTACCACCGCCGCGCCGCTTTGTTCACAGCCGACCAGATAGGATTGGCAGCCACCGGCGGCGATTTGTTCAAATATCATTTCAATCCTTTCCAGCGGCCGAGACTTCGCCTGTTGTTATCGCATTGACCAGAAGTGGTGATCCGGGCAAGTATAAGATAATTGCTTGCCGCAGCATCTAAGCAACACGGTGGGAAATTCACTCAACCGCAATCCAGAAAGATCAACATGATCCGCATCCCGGGATTTGCAAGATGCCTTCTGGTGATAAGTATCGCCGCGCTGGCGACGATTCCCGTGCCGGCAGAATCGAAGACCTTGCGTTGGGCGGGGGCCGGCGAATTGGTAAGTTGCGATCCGGCGATCGGCACCGACACCGCCGCGCTGGTGTTCATGGCGCACATCTATGAGCGGCTGGTCACGCGCGACCGCGACTTTGCGCTTGCACCGTCACTCGCGTTGTCATGGGAACCGATGTCGCCGACGACGATGCGTTTCAAGCTGCGTCCGGGGATCAAATTCCACGACGGCACGCCGTTTGTTGCCGACGACATCGCGTTTTCGATTGCGCGCGCGCGTGAACCGACTTCACTGATCAAATCCAACACGGTCGGCATCAAATCCGCGGTTCGCGTTGATGATTTAACGGTCGACATCCAGACCGAAGGGCCGCTGCCGACATTGTTGAATCAGCTCTATCTGATTCCCGTCATGAGCCGCGCGTGGGCGGCGAAGCATGGCGTCACCGGCCCCGCCAACTACGTTGCCGGCAAGGAAAATTACGCCACCCGCCACGCCAACGGCACCGGGCCGTTTCAACTAAAGTCATTTGAAAGCGGCGGCAAAGTGGTACTGAGTGCGCACCCCGATTGGTGGGGCCAGCGCGAGGGCAACGTCACCGAAAGCATCTATACGCCGATCCGTTCCAACGGCACACGATTGGCGGCGCTGGTATCGGGTGAAGTGGATTTGCTGATCGATCCGCCGGTGCAGGATCTGGAACGCTTGCGCGGCAACGCCGCATTGAAACTGCTGCAAATACCGGAGCCGCGCATCATCCTGTTGCAGTTCGATCTCGCGCGCGATGAGTTGCTGTTCTCCAGCGTAAAAGGCAAGAACCCGTTCAAGGATCGGCGCGTGCGTGAAGCGATGCGGCTGGCCATCGATGGCGACGCGTTGCACAAAAAAGTGATGCGCGGCAATTCGCGACCGATGGGATCGATGATCGCCAAAGGCATCACCGGGCATAGCGAATTGGCGGCGCGGCCCGCCGTGTTCGACCCGCTGCGCGCACAGAAATTGCTGGCGGAGGCGGGCTACCCGAATGGCTTCAGCGTGACACTCGATTGCACCAACGACCGCTACATTCTGGATGAACAAATCTGCGCGGCCCTCGCCGGCATGTTCAGCAAAATCGGCATCGACGCGACACCGAACCCGAAACCGAAAGCGCTTTTCTTTCAGAAGACCGATGCCTCAAGGCGCGAAACCAGCCTGATGTTGATCGGCTACTATCCAACCACCGTCGATGCGGGGGCGCTGCTGGAAGGCGTGCTGCACACCTACAACGGCAAGGGTGCGGGCGACAACAACACCGGGCAATACAGCAATCCAAAAATGGATGCGCTGTTGCAGGCCGCACGCGTCGAACTCGATGCGCCGAAACGCGTGGCCCTCCTCGAACAAATCCAGCTGCTGCAAAACGAAGATATCGCCACCATTCCCATTCACCAACAACTTCCCTCGTGGGCAATGCGGCGCAATATCGATACGCCGGCGCGGCTGGATAACGGGTTGGATTTGCGGTGGGTGGTGGTGAAGTAGATGAAACGCGAACGGTGTGGCACAAATTGCGGTTACGCCTGCGCGGGGTTCGCGGCTCCGTGCAATAAATACGCAAAGCATGAAATAG
>JANLQC010000565.1:0-1610 GCA_031367575.1 Betaproteobacteria bacterium
CGAGGGGGATTTTCGGTCGTCACTTTGTTGGAGCCGCTGCAAATCCCCCTCAATCCCCCTTTAAAAAGGGGGAAGTGCTCCGTATTAAAAAGGGGGAAGTGCTCCGTATTAAAAAGTTGGAATGAATTGTCCGTTCCGTACGCGAAGATGGCCAAATTTTCGCTTAAACCGGCTTCTCCCCCTTCACCGTTACCCGGCGCAGCTTGCGCAAATATCCATCGTCAAAATTGCGCCGCGCGTGCAGCGTCGAGCGGTTATCCCAGATCAGTACATCGCCAACCCGCCATCGATGTTCATACTGGAATTGCACCTGCTCCTGATGATCGAATATTTCCTTCAGCAGCGTGTCACTCTCGGCGCGCGGCATATCGACGATGCACTCGGTCATCAATCGGTTGACGTAAATCGATTTCCTGCCGGTTGCCGGATGGGTGCGAAAAATCGGGTGAGCAAATGAGCGGGTCGTTTCCGAGTTGGGCGTGTTGGGCGTTTCAATGCGCGCCTTCACATTGCTGGCCCCATAGCCCGGCTCGTAGCGGTGCATCGCCTTGCGTCCCTCGAGTTTCGTTTTCAGATCCAAAGGCAGCGCATCATACGCCGCGACCATGCCGGCAAAAACGGTGTTGCCGCCTTCGGGCGGAATCGAGAGCGCATGCAGCAGCGCCGCCATGCACGGCAGTTCGAGGTAGCACATGTCGGAATGGAAAAACATTTCACCGTCGGGCAGCGCGCCGATGTATTTGCCGTCTTTGCGTTCATTGGTGACGTACATGATGGCGGGATGCGCCGTGCCTTCGTACTTCTTCAGCGTATGCGCAAGCGGGCCGAAGCGCTCGGCAAAATGCACCTGTTGCATGTCATTGAGCGATTGATCGCGGAAAAGCAGCACACCGTGCTCATGCCACGCGGCTTCGATTGCGTTGAAAGTCGCGTCATCGATATTGCCCTCGAGATTGATGCCGGCAATTTCGGCACCAACATGCGCTGCCAGTTTGTGTACGGTGAAACCCGGCGCATCGTCGCGGCCGGCGGTTGATGTCAACATGTGGGTCGTGCCTTCCGGAATTGTGTTGCCGCGCGAAGTGCAATGCGCCTCACACGTTATTCGATTCTCGCCGGTATCGTAGTCCGGCACCGCGATGTACGTCAATTGTGGTTTCTGCTATATGGCACGTTAACCCGCTACGCGGAATTTGGATAAACTAGGACGCTTAAAGTGTTCGCTGCACAACGATGTCAGCTTTTTGCCGGTGGGCAACAAACCTTGCGGATCGGATCCGTTGGTCGCGTGTTTTTTTGTTTCGCGCGTGAACAGGCGGCGATGCCGTTCAACAATTTTTAATATCGGGTTATCCATGGTTTCCTCGCCGCGCCTGTTTTCACTATTCATTTTGTCGATTTTTCTTGACGCATCGCTCGCCGCCGCACAGCCTCCCGCCGCCAAAGATGCCTACCCCAACAAACCGATCCGCTTGATCGTCACCTATCCGCCGGGCGGCGGCAACGACATCATCGCGCGCCTGATTGCGCAAAAACTGAGTGAATCGATGGGCCAGCCGGTGCAGGTCGATAACCGTGCCGGGGCGGGCGGCACCATCGGCACGGCGGCA
>JANLQC010000591.1:0-3146 GCA_031367575.1 Betaproteobacteria bacterium
TCGACATTTCTGCTTTGGCTCCTCTCGGAGCTGTTCGAAAAACTCGATGAAGTGGGCGACAAGGATCGTCCCCGCCTCGTGTTCTTCTTCGACGAGGCGCATCTGCTCTTCAAGGATGCGCCCAAGTCGCTCGTCGACAAAATCGAGCAGGTGGTGCGTCTGGTGCGCTCCAAAGGCGTTGGTGTTTATTTCGTCACGCAAAACCCGCTGGATATTCCCGATACTGTATTGGGCCAGCTCGGCAACCGCGTGCAACATGCGCTGCGCGCCTATACGCCGCGCGATCAAAAAGCGGTGTTGGCCGCAGCGGAAACGTTTCGTGCCAATCCGAAAATCAAGGTCGAGCAAATCATCACCGAGCTCGGCGTCGGCGAGGCGCTGGTATCGTTCCTCGATGAGAAAGGCCGTCCGACGGTGGTCGAGAGAGCCTACATTTGCCCGCCGAAATCGCAGATCGGCCCGATCAATGCCGAGCAGCGCAAGTTGTTGCTGCAAAATTCATTGGTGTCCGGGCAATACGAAAAAACCGTTGATCGGGAATCGGCGTTTGAAAAACTGCAGGCGCGGCGCGGCGATGCGAGTGCCGCGCCAGCGACCATCGGTGGCCGTAGTGGCAGTAGCGGCGGATTGGGTGGCATGCTGGAAAAGATGGGTCTGCCCTCAGGCGGTGCAACGTCAAAACGCGAGGGCGTATTGGAAGCCGCCGTGAAGAGCGCCGCGCGCGCGATGGCGTCCGAAGCCGGGCGCCGCATCATTCGCGGCGTGCTGGGCTCGATTCTTGGCGGTCGTCGATAACGGCCCCATTCACAGTCGCACGGGAGAAAAATAGATGGCAAAAAGACAGCCGGGAGAACGGCGGCAGGAAATTCTGCAAACCCTCGCGCACATGCTGGAGAACCCGAAGGGCCAGCGCATCACCACCGCACTGTTGGCCGCGAAACTCGATGTTTCGGAAGCCGCGTTGTACCGGCACTTTGCGAGCAAGGCGCAAATGTTTGAAGGCCTGATCGAGTTCATCGAGGAAACGGTGTTCTCGCTGGTGAATAAAATTCAGGCCGAGGAAACGGTCGGCATCAAACAGGTTGAAGGCATCGTCTCGATGCTGTTGTCGTTCGCGCAAAAGAATCAGGGCATGACGCGGGTGCTGATCGGCGATGCGCTGGTGAACGAAGACGAGCGCCTGCAAATTCGCGTGAACCAATTGCATGACCGGCTCGAAGCCTCGCTCCGGCAAAGTGCGCGCGCCGCCGCGAGTGAAGGTGCGTTGCATGACTCGCTCGATGCCAATGCGTATGCGAACGCGGTGATGTCATTCATCATCGGGCGCTGGCATCAATTCGCCAAATCCGGATTCAAGCGCATGCCGACCGAAAATCTGGCGCAGGGCTGGCGTGTGTTCGCGGGATGAATGCGGACAAGGATGATCTAATCGCGCCAATTGACCGGCAACTCGCCGCTTACAACGCGCGCGATGTCGATGCGTTTATCCATTGCTATGCCACCGATTGCGCGATCGATGATGCGAGCGGCACACGCCTCATGACCGGCCACACTGAAATGCGCACCCGCTACCGCGCCTTGTTCGATGGCTCGCCGAATCTGCATTGCGATATCGTCCACCGCACCTGCATCGGCAACCATGTGATCGACGAAGAAGCCATCAGCGGACGCCTTCCCGGCGTCAATCCCGAATTGCGTCGTGCGGTGGTGATTTATCGCGTTGACTTCAACACCGGCCTGATTTCACACGTCAGGATGTTGCGCGAATCCGACTAGTGATGTTTGAAACGCCGGTACTGGAAATTGCCACCGCGCGCCTGATGCTCAGCGCGCCGCACCTCGATCAGGCCGCCGCCATGCTCGATTTCGTCACCCGTAATCGCGACCATCTCAAGCGATGGAATCCGCCCACGCCGCCCAACTTTTATACGCTCGCCCATTTGCAGGAAGCGGTCGGCAAGCACACCGAGGCGTTCAAAAATGGCAGCGCGGTTCGCTACTGGATTTCCCCTCATGACAATGCCGGCCGGATCATCGGCAGCATCGGTTTTTCGCAAATCTTCCGCGGCCCGTTTTGTTCGTGCGTGCTGGGCTATCAGATCGATCAGCAATGCGAAGGCAAAGGGTTGATGAGCGAAGCCTTGCGCGCCGCGATGCAATACATGTTCGAGGAACAAAAAGTGCATCGCATCGCCGCCAACTATCAGCCCACCAATGTCCGTAGCGGACGCCTGCTGATGAAGCTCGGTTTTCGCATCGAAGGATTTGCAAAAGATTATTTATTCATCGATGGCCAATGGCGCGATCATGTGTTGACGTCGTGCATCAACGGGCATTTTGAAACGGATTGGCTCGCAGCGAAAAATTAGCAAACTCCAACACAGGCGCGGCCTTTGGCGATGTTATAGCGGGAACTCCGCGCCAGTACTGGAGTTTTCTTATGGGTACTTCTATTAACAATTTACCGGCTAAATTATCTGGCCAGCACCGCCAGCAACACAATCACCGTTCCGCCATACGCAATCGTGGACATCGCAATGGCCGCCGTCGTTTCGCGTTCGGCGACGTTGTAGCGTTGCGCGAATAGCAATGGGTTTGCGCCAATCGGCAACGCCGCGCACAGCACCGTGACGGCGGCGGTGGTGTGTTCCAGCGGCACGATCCAGTATGCCGCGATTGCCACCAATAGCGGTTGAACCAGCAGCTTCACCGCACTTTGCGCGGCCGCCGGTTTGACGACGCCGACAATGCCGTAATGCGCCATCGATAGCCCGATCAACACCAGACACAACGGCACCGCCGCCTGCGCCAGCGTGGATAAAGTGGCATCGACCGGGCCCGGCATCGGCAATCTGAAAATATTCCATGCGAAACCGGCCACCACCGGCAGGATCACCGGATGAATCAATGTCTGTTTGAACATCGGTAACACCACCGAGGCAATCGACAGTTCGCGCGCGCGGTCGCGTCTCACCCATTCCATCAGAACGGTCGCGGTGGTGAGCATCACCAGCGCATGCAGGGCGATGATGGTGGCGTGGGTGGCAAGACCGGACTCGCCAAACGCGGCCAGCGCGACCGGGATGCCGATTTGCACCGTGTTACCGAACGTCACGGACAGCGCGCGCACGGCGGCGACATCCGGC
>JANLQC010000628.1:0-5188 GCA_031367575.1 Betaproteobacteria bacterium
ATTCCCGCGTCCCTAAAGGGATTTCCTGCGGTCAACGCGGGAATCCATTTTGAACTTCAGCCAACACCACAAATATCGTCATACAAATCCCGCCAATCCGGATTATTTGTTTCAATCAATTCAATCTTCCACAATCGATTCCACTTCTTGAGTTGTTTTTCGCGCCCAATGGCCGCCTCGATACTTTCGCCGCATTCGTACCAGACCAAAGACTTGACACCATGTTTTTTTGTAAATCCCTCAATTGCGCCAGATTTGTGTTGCCAAACTCTGCCCACCAAATCTGACGTGACACCAACATAAATTGTTCCGCGACGATCACTTGCCAGAATGTAGACGCAATACGCTTTTGCCATCAAAAATGGATCTTCGCGTTCGCGAGGATGACAGTCAAAACAATCACTGACTCATCCGCTCCTTTTGCGCCGCCACATCGATATCCATGAATCTGAAACTGGTATATAAAATCGGGTGCTTCTTGTAGCCGAGAATCCACGGGTTAATGAAGTGGCTGAACTTGCGGTGATGGCTGAGCCGCCACGGTGCGTATGTCACGAGTATACGGTTCATCTCGTGGTAAATCCGGCTTCTCGCCGGGCTGTCAGGCAATTTCAGCGCTTGCAGGTAGAGGCGATCATATTCGGGCAACTTGAAGCGCGAGTCGTTGGAAATATTGGTGTTCGGTCCGTAAAGCAACTGCAAAAAATTTTGCGCGTCGGGATAATCCGCGATCCACGCCAGATTCGACATCTGGAATTTGCCGACCTTGCGGTCTTTCAGCAAATCCGCGAATTGCACCGCGACCGAGTCCATGCGAATGCCCACCGCCGCCAGACATTTGGCCCATAACTCGGCCTGTTGACGCGACTCCTGTTCGGAAGCGCGAAATTTGAACGTCAGCGTAAACGGCTTGCCATCGGGCAGATCACGCCAACCATCGCCATCCTTGTCCACATAGCCATACATGTCGAGCAACGCGCGCGCGCGCGCCGGATCGTATTCCTGCTCGACCGCATGAAAGGCGGGATCAAAGCCGATGATGCCGGGCGGAATCGGGCTCTGCGCAATCGTTGCCATGCCGCGCCGGATAATGGCAACTTCCTGATTGCGGTCGTGCGCCAACACCAGCGCGCGGCGAAAGGCAATATTTTCCGGTTTATAGCCACCCACCACCGGGTCTTCCATGTTGAATGCGTCCCAGATCAGCTCGGGCTGATCCTCGACAAACACACGCACATCGCGTTTGGCCATCGCCGCCGACAATTTGCCGTTGGCATACAACTGCTGCACAAACGCAAATGGCGTCTCTTCGATATAGTCGTGCTCGTTATTCATGAAGGCCAGATAACGCGGCTGCTCTTCTTCGATCGGATAAATTTCAATGCGGTCGATGAGCGGCAATGTTTTTCCGCCCAGATACTTGATCGCATCACGATCCCACGGATCGTTGGGGTCGGCAAACTCGGTACTCAACACGTGGCCCCGATAATTGGGATTGCGCTCCAGCACCACCTTTGAACGGCGCACCCACTCCGTCAACATGTATGGTCCGGTGCCCACCGGATGCGCCATCGTGTCGCTCGCGTAGGCTTCAATGACTTCGCGTGCCACCGGCACCACATTGGCCATGGCGAAAAAATAAATGAAATTGAAATCCGGCTCTTTGAGCTTAAACGAGATCGTGTATTTGTCGAGCAGCTTCACGCCCTCGATCGGCGTTTCGTAGTTGTATTTGCCACTCTTCCTGGCCGCATCGACGAATTCATCGAGCCCGACGATGCGATCCTCAAACAGCCACGAATACGGACTGCGATTGGCCGGGTCGCGAAACCGCTTGATCGCGTATTCCATATCTTTCGCCACCAATTCACGGCGCTTGCCTTTGAACGCCGGATCATCGGCGAAGTAAATGCCGGGCTTGATGCGAAACGTAAATCGGGTACTGCCCTCTTCCGGTTGCGGGACGGCCTCGACCACTTGCGGGGCCAGCTTGACCGGCCGCGCCAGCCAATCGTAGGTGAGCAACGATTCGAAAATATTCTCGGCGATGCCGACCGAATAACGGTCTTCAATACGCTGTGGGTCAAAGCCGGTTTCGGCCGCGCGAAACGCCATGCGCACGGTTTTTTTCTCGGGCGCGGCCAAGGCCGTCGAGGCGACAGCAATGAGCAACAGTGCAATCAGCCGCGACAAACTCGCCGCCGTCGCATTGCTCCATTCATTTGCCTCGAATCTCAATATGCCTCCTTCAAAATAGTTGCGCGATTATACCGTTGGCACTCACGCATGTGCGGCAACCTTCATTCGACAAACTCAACAAAGTCAAGAACTGGCGCGCGTTTCCGCGCATAAATGTCTGGAAAGGCGCGCCAATGCTTGGGTTAGCCGTATGGCGCACTTCGACTATCCCCGAGGTTCTGTCATCCTCGCACACACGGGGATCCATTGATGCGGCCGACAGTCCGGATATTACCGAGCCTGTCATCCTCGCGCATGCGGGGATCCATTGCCGATTGGATTGACGCATGACCATCGCCGAATTGTCATCCTCGCGCATGCGGGGATCCATTTTTATGCCCATATCAGTTGGCTGCAAAAATGGATTCCCGCATGCGCGAGAATGACCGGGTTTTTAGAGGTGCCCGCAGGAATTTTTCTATTTACCCCGTCGTCCCGAGGCAGGCCGGGAACCCGCCCCATCCAACTGTTTGGATCAATAAATAGAGCGGATTCCCGCCTCCGCCAGAACGGCGAAATCCTCATCGCCCCACCCGCTTCGACTCATCGATGTCCACATACCGCCACGGCGCATTGATGATCGGATGACGCACATAGCCGATCAGCCACGGCTGCGAGAGTTCGCTGCGCACGCGATGCGTTTGCGGGATCCACGGCGTGTAGGCAGCCACCAGTTTGTTCATTTCATTGTAGATCGCGGTGCGCTCCGGCGACGACGGCATTTTGCGCGCGCGTTCGTAATAGGCATCGAACTGCGCATTTTTGAAATGCGCGTAGTTCACGCCGGCTTCGGTATTCGGCCCGTACAGGTTTTGAAAAAAATTCTCGGCGTCGGGATAATCGGCTGTCCAGCCCAATTGCCACATCTGCACCTTGCCGGCTTTGGCCTGCTTATTGATGTCCGGCCACTTGCCGACATTGAACGTCGAGCGGATACCGACCGCGTCGAGATTTTTTTTCCAAAGTTCATCAAATTGCTTCGATGTCGTATCGGGCTGGGAAGACAATTCAATGGCGAGCGGCGAACCGTCGGGCTTTTCGCGGTAGCCGTCACCATCGCGATCTAGGTAGCCGTACATATCAAGCAGCGCGCGAGCGCGCGCCGGATCGTAGGTCATCTGCGGAGACTTGAACGCAGGGTCATAGCCTTGCACGTCCGGCGGCACCGGGGATTCCGCCTTGATGGCACCGCCGTTGCGGATGACGCTGATGTCTTCATGGTAGTTGTACGCGAGCGCAATGGCGCGTCGCAGGGCGATTTTCTCCGGCGTGTAGCCGCCCACCACCGGATGATCGAGGTTGAAAAATGTGTACACCAGATCCTGCTCAACCGCGCGCTGCCCGGTGATCCCCTGTTTGGCCAGATTCGGTGCCAGTTTTCCACCGGGAAAGGCAATGCCGGCAAACTCCGTCGGCGCATTCATGTAATCGGTTTCGCCATTCAGGAACGCAAGCCAGCGCGGCTGGGATTCTTCGACGATGATCACTTCCACGCGCTGCACCAGCGGCAGTTTTTTGCCCTTCATGCGGTCGAGGATCGCTTTCATCATCGGATCATTGCCGGGCTCGGCGTCGTAGAACACTTCGCGAAAATTCGGGTTGGCCTCCAGCACAATCTTGTGCGAGCGTTTCCACTCAGCAATGCGGAACGGACCGGTGCCGACCGGATTCGCGCCGGCGTCGGCAGGATTTTTTTCCACCACTTCACGCGCCATCGCCGCCGTCTGCACGGTCGCGAAAATGTAAATGAAGTTGTAGTCCGGTTCTTTCAATTTCAGCCGCAGCGTGTATTTATCCGGTGTCTCGATGCCGGCAATCGGCTGGTCGTAATCGAACTTGCCGCTTTTCGTTGCCGCCGCCGCCAGTTCATTTCCGCCGATGATTTTGCCGTCCACATACCAAAGCCATGGTGAGCGGTTTTTCGGATCAAAAAGGCGTCGCAAGGTATAGGCGTAATCATGGGAGGTCAGTTCGCGCTTTTTGCCCGCAAACGCGGCGTCATCATTGAAGTAAATTCCCGGCTTGATCTTGAACGTGTAAACCCTGCCCTGCTCGGTCACTTCCGGCATCGCCACCGCCGTATTCGGCACCAGCTTCACCGGGCGCGCCAGAAAATCGTAGGTAAGCAACGAGTCAAAAATTGCTTCGTTGATGGTGTTTGAATACAGGTCCGAGACCGTCACCGGATCAAAGGTGGTTTCGGCGATCAAAAATGCGTGGCGCACTGTTTTGACCGGTGCGGCGATGGCACCCGTCAACACCGACAGTGTCAGGAACGCGGCAGATAACATGGGCGTGAATCGTTTCACTTCTGTCGCGCTTTCAGCACATCCAGATCGATGTCAACGTACTTCAATCCGGCGCGGATGGTGGGGTGGCGCATCCAGCCGATCACCCACGGATGCATGAGATCGTTGTACATGCGATGCGCGCCGAGCTTCCACGGTGCATTTACCAGAAACAGCCGGTTCATTTCACGATAAATGGCGGTGCGCTCCGGCCCCGGCGGGGTGCCGCGCGCGCGCTCGAACAAGCGGTCAAACTCGGCCAGCTTGAAGCGCGCATGATTCGCCTGCCCGCTGTTCGGGCCATACAGCATGACAAAAAACGCTTCCGCATCCGGATATCCCGCGCCCCACCCAAGCCGCCAACTCATCAATTTTCCGGCTTTCGATTCCTTCAGCAAATCGGGCCATTTTGCTTTCTTGAAAACGATATTGATGCCGATGGCATCCATGCTGCGTTTCCAAAGCTCGTCGAACATTTTTGAACGCTGATCCGGAGAAGAGGCCTGTTCAATCAACAGCGGCGTGCCATCGGGATTTTCACGATAGCCATCGCCATCGCGATCAATGTAGCCGTACATATCCAGCAGTGCGCGCGCTTTCGCCGGATTGAAATCGTTGGCAATGGTGCGAAAACCTTCCTCGTAGCCAAACGCCCCCGGCCC
>JANLQC010000636.1:0-7010 GCA_031367575.1 Betaproteobacteria bacterium
CAAATCCTTGCCCACGGCGCTGATCACCACGGCGATCCGGCCACGGTTGATTTTGCCGTTCTTGATCAACTGGTTCGCCGTGTTCATGGCAATGTTGACCGGAATTGCAAACGAAATGCCCAGATAGCCGCCGGTGCCGGAAAAAATCTGCGAGTTCACGCCAACCACTTCACCTTTGAGATTAAACAACGGGCCACCGGAATTGCCCGGATTGACCGCCACATCGGTTTGAATGAACGGCGTCAGTGCCTCGCGGGATTCGCGCGATTTCGCACTCACGATACCGGCCGTGACAGTATTTTCAAACCCGAACGGAGAACCAATGGCCAGCACCCATTCGCCGACACGCACTTTGTCAGAGTCACCGATATTCACTTTCGGCAATCCGGTCGCGTCAATTTTCAGTACCGCAAAATCGGTGCGCTCAACGCTGCCAATCACTTTCGCCTTGAATTCGCGCTTGTCCGTCAAGGTCACCGTGACTTCATCGGCCTTCGCCACCACGTGCGCATTGGTGATGACAAAGCCGTCGGCGGACATGATGAAGCCCGATCCCTGACCGTAGTCGCGCAACGGTGGTTCCTGATCCGGATTCGTGCGTGGTGTTGGAGGGTTGCGGCGCGGGGTGTTTGGCGTCTGCGGGTTCTGGCGAGGCTGCGCGTCCGGTGGCAGGAAGCGCCGAAAAAACTCGTTGAGATCATCGTTTTCCAACTGGGGATTGCCACCAGCGCGTTGGCTGCCGACGCGCGCCTTGGTACTCACGTTGACCACCGCCGGGCCATGTTTATCGACAAGGTCGGCGAAGTCCGGGAGGTCTTTCGCTTCGGCACCAATGCTGCCGATACCGGCGATAAAAAACATCATTGCGGCCAGCAGCAAGGTCGCCAGATATCCCGCCATCCTTGCGCGGGTTTCCGCGTTGCCACTCACAGCCAATACTCGGTTACGTTTTGACATGGTTTCTCCGTTTACAAAAAGTCACGCCGGGCCTTGTTTGACGGCGCCGGCGCACGAACTGCGAAAGTGATATTTCCAAGCAATGACAAATTGAAGGCTATCGTTGGCGGCGCGCCATCCCATCGGCAATACTTTGTACCGTGGCCAGAGGCACTTCGCCCATTACCGTAATCTGGTGATCGCCGGAGGCACGCATCGCAAACGAGGTTGGCCCGTCTTCTGCCACGACGGATGTAAATGAATTGGGGGCGATTTGTGCGGATTCAACAAAAACCGACACGCTTAACACGCCATCCGAATAAACCAGATGCGCCACAGGATCCGGTCGCCCAGCCAGATTGCGCGTCATTTCCATTATTTTGCGAAAACCCGCCGGCAGATTGACCGCTTTCCAGCCGGTATCGGTATCCTTGATTGATCTCACCGCGATTTGGCGCTGCCATCCCTGCGATTGTTCATAGCGGGATTTCAGTGACTGCGGGGAAATGTTGCGCGAGACATCCAACTGCGTAAACATGAATTGCTCGACCATTTGCTTGCGATCATTGAAAAGTTTCGCGCGCAACAACAAACCGGTGCCAATTTCTGCACAAAGTTTTTGCATGTAACGCATCGCATCCTTGGGTTCCAGAATCACCCATTGACAGTCGAGACCGGCAATGCGTTCCACATTGCCCAGCTTCACGCGATAATTGGTGGCAATTGATTTTGTGTTGCCGGAAATCAGCGAGGGGAAGAAACGCCCGGTGGCGCGACGATCAATGCTGATGGTTCGTGAATCCGGCTTGTAGCAGGTCATTTCATCATCGCGGCGGATGATCTCGGTCAGCGGGCCGTCGAGCAATTCAAGTTTTTCCATTTCCACGCCGTGCCGATCGACCACATGCGTGATACGCGACGTGCTGGCGCCTTCCGCTGTTTGCTGCACAAACACGCCGGAATACGGCAATTCGCGCGCGGAACGGGAAATGCGATCCAGCCATTCAAGCGCAAGTTCGTTTTGCAGCGGGCTGGTATAAGGCAACGGCACCGGCGGAAGTGGCGACGGCTGCGGCACGGGTTGCGCGTCGGCAAACCTGGCAACCGGCACAATCAGGCATATCAGGATCGCAATCATGGCCAATGCCAATTGCCGGTTCGCGCCGGGAAACGTTAGCCAATTTCTAAACAAATTCATTTGCCGCAAACCGTGTTCCAATCTTCATTCAAAATGCAAATCATTCAAATTCTTGCCCGAAAATATTACCGGACGGCGGCGCGCTTGCCGTGGTCTGCTGATTCCCGGGGCTGATTCAGGGTGGCCGCCTGAAACGCGCCCGGATTGGCGAATTGCCGATGCACGACGAGGTAGTCATTGACCCGCTGATCGGTGATCGCACGTTGTTGCGCCGGATCCGCAACCGGCTGCGGCGCGACTTGTTGAGCCAGCGAAATCGGTGCCACGATGCCTCCCTGCTGTTGCTTGAAGGCAACGGCACCGATGACGGAAATTGTCGCGACCGACGCGGCCATGGCCAACGCAATCCGCGTGCGGCCATTGATTGGCACGGCTCTTTTTATCGCGGCGGGTGCCAATACGGTCGGTTCCGCCGCCAATTTCGCAAAAATCGCTTCAGTGCAGGCGATTCTATGTGAAGCCGAGCTGGTGACCTCACTCGGAATATCACCACGCAGGCACGCACCGATCAAATGATAGGCGTCCCAGCTTTTACGCTCGGCAGGATCACCGCCGAGTTTCCTGATGACGGGTGCCGCCTCGTCGCGGGACAATTCGCCATCCATCAATGCGGACAATTTTTCGTTCATCTGTTCATCCTTCAAACAATTTGCAACATCAATTCGACCCATTATTTTCTACCACCGGTGATCTTTCGAGGTGCCCAGCTGCGGGCGCAACTGCTCCGCGACCGCCTCACGAGCACGAAAAATCCGCGAACGCACCGTACCGATAGGGCAACCCATGATCTCCGCAATCTCCTCGTACGACAGGCCTTCGATCTCGCGCAGTATGATCGCGGTTTTCAATTCTTCCGGCAACTTGTCGATCGTCGAATTGACGATTTCGCCAATCTGTTTTGACATCAACTGCGCTTCCGGGGTTGCGATATCGCGAAGCCCGCTCGCGTCCTCGAACCCTTCCGCTTCTTCGGCATCATAGCCGGTTGTGGTCGGCGCACGCCGACCGAGCCCCATCAGATAATTTTTCGCCGTGTTTACCGCGATCCGGTAAAGCCACGTATAGAACGCGCTTTCGCCGCGAAAATTGGCAAGCGCGCGGTAGGCCTTGATGAATGCCTCCTGGGTAACGTCCTCGATTTCGGTCTGGTCGCGAATGATGCGCGACAATAACCGCTCAACTTTGCGCTGATACTTGATGACGAGCAGCTCGAACGCCCGTTTGTCGCCGGCCTGAGCGCGCACCACCAATTGTTGATCGACTTCGCGATCACTCATCAACACCTTTCCCTGATCCGACCTGACAGCGTTGTCAATGACGACCACCGGTTCGCTCGTTCTTGTGAGCGCATTGTTGGCGGCTTCGCGCGCCGAAACGGCGGGCCGCACCGGTACCCGGCGGTTGAATCCCGTTACGTCGGGTATTATAAACGCCAACTTTCCGATTGCCTCCGTCATGCGTGTGCTCCCATGTTAGTTTTCATTGCCCTATTTCAATTGAAACATCCACAGAATCAGGACACATTTGATTCCCCATTACAGACCGGGCAATCGCCAATTAGTTCATTCGTGGGGCGCGCCGGCCGGTCATTCCGGTTGCTGGCATGAAGAGCTATGACGTACTGATCATCGGCAGCGGGCTTGCCGGGATGTCGCTGGCGCTGCGTTTGGCCGCGACCAACAAGGTCGCATTGCTGACCAAGAACGAACTGTTGGACGCCGCCAGCGCATGGGCACAAGGCGGCATTGCCGCAGTGCTGGGCGACGACGACTCGCCGGAAAACCATGTCCTCGATACCCACATCGCCGGTGCCGGGTTGTGCAATGACGACGCGGTGCGTTTTGTGGTCGAAAATGGCCGCCGTGCCGTCGAATGGCTGGTCGAGCAAGGCGTCCCGTTCACCCGCGCCGAAGGCGCGCCGGGCAGTGAGGCCGAATTGCACCTGACCCGCGAAGGCGGACATTCGCACCGGCGCATCGTGCATGCCGCCGACGCAACCGGTCGCGCCGTGCAGAAAACGCTCGCGCAGCAATTGAAATCACATCCGAATGTGGAAGTGCTTGAACACCATATTGCGGTTGACCTGATCACGGCGCACAAACTCGATGTGGATCATTCGGGTGAAATCGCCAATCGCTGCCACGGTGCCTATGTTCACAACAATTTGACCGGCAAGGTCTCGACCTTGGGCGCGAAATTCACCGTCCTTGCCACCGGTGGCACCGGCAAAGTCTATCTCTACACCTCAAACCCCGATGTTGCGACCGGCGATGGTCTCGCGATGGGCTGGCGCGCGGGCTGCCGGGTGGCGAACATGGAATTCATCCAGTTTCACCCCACCTGCCTCTACCACCCGGCGGCCAAGTCATACCTCATTACCGAAGCGGTGCGCGGCGAAGGCGGGCACTTGAAAATTCCCGCCAGCGGCGAGCGTTTCATGTTGCATCACGATGAACGCGCCGAACTGGCACCACGCGATATCGTCGCCCGCGCCATCGATTTTGAAATGAAAAAGCGCGGCATCGATTTTGTGCATCTTGATATTTCCTTCAAATCGCCGGCATTTTTGAAGGAACATTTTCCGAACATTTACCAAAAATGTCTGTCACTCGGCATCGATATCACCACTGATCCGATCCCCGTGGTGCCCGCCGCGCACTATACCTGTGGCGGACTGGTCGTTGATCTAAACGGTCGCACCGATGTCGATGGCCTGTACGCCATTGGCGAGGTCAGTTGCACCGGGTTGCACGGGGCCAACCGGCTCGCCAGCAATTCGCTGCTGGAATGCCTGGTGTTTTCGGAAGCGGTGGAAAAGGACATGCGCGCGCAGATTTTGGTCGATGGCCCGCTGTTGCCGGATTGGGACGAAAGCCGCGTCAGCAACGCCGACGAAGAAGTGATTATTTCGCACAACTGGGATGAGTTGCGGCGCTTCATGTGGAATTACGTCGGCATCGTGCGCACCGACAAGCGCCTCGCCCGCGCATTGCATCGCATCGAAATGCTGAAAGTCGAAATTCACGAGTACTACGCCAACTTCCGCATTTCCAATGATTTGATCGAACTGCGCAATCTGTTGCAAACGGCCGAACTGATTGTGCGTTGTGCGATCGCCCGCAAGGAAAGTCGCGGCCTGCATTTCAGCCTGGATTATCCCGACACCGCCGTCGTGGCCAAGGATACGGTGCTGACACCGTGACCCGCGCCACAGCAACGCTCCACGTTCCTGCCCCTGCTCCTGGCTCTGGCTCTGCCCCTGCCCCTGCCATTCACGCCCTGTATACGGCGGGCGAAATTCGCGCCATTGAGGCCGCGCATGCGGCGAAACATCCAAAGACATCGCTGATGCGTCGTGCCGGGGCGGCGGTCGCGAAGCTTGCGCTGACGTTAACCGCCGGAAAAAAGAATGCAGCGATCCTTGTGTTGGCGGGCCCCGGCAACAATGGCGGTGACGCCTGGGTCGCGGCGGCATCGCTGAAAAAATCCGCTCAACGGGTGACGGTGTTGGCGCTTGGCGAGAACAAGTTTGACGACAATGCCGCGAACCGGGCACACACCGAATTCAAGCGCAGCAAAGGAATCGTGTGCCGCGAGTTTCCCGTCGATGAGACCTTCGATCTCATCATTGACGGCTTGTTCGGCATTGGACTCGCCCGCGCGCCGGGCGGGTCGTTTGCCAGCGCAATTGCACGCGCCAATGCGTTGCGAAACTGCAGCGGCGCACAGATTCTCGCCATCGACGTTGCGAGCGGACTCGCTGCGGATACCGGCGTTTCGCTCGGCGAAACGATCAATGCCGACCACACGCTCACCTTGCTCGGCTTCAAACCCGGATTGTTTACTGCAGATGGCCGTGATGTTGCAGGTGAAGTGCATCTTGATTCGCTCGGTGTCGTTGCGGCGTGCCCATCGCTGGGGGAATTGTTGACTGCCGATCTGGTTCGCACCCTGATCCCGGTGCGCCAACATCAATCGCACAAGGGCACCTATGGCAACGTTGCGATTATTGGCGGCGCGGAGGGGATGGTCGGTGCTGCCGTGCTCGCCGCGCGCGCGGCACTCTACATGGGGCCGGGCAAGGTTTTTCTCGGTGTTGCCGCCAAAGATTTTGCGGCCTTTGATCCGCTCAATCCCGAGGTGATGGTGCGCAAAGCCGACGACCTCGTCAACGATGAATCATTGACGGTGTTGGCCATTGGCATGGGGTTGGGTGTCGACAAATCCGCGCCACGCCTGCTCGCGGCGGCGCTGGCCCGCCGCCTGCCGATGGTATTGGACGCCGACGCGCTCAACCTGCTCGCGACGACCACCGGGTTTGCCGCCGCACTGGGGCCGGAGGTTGGCAAATCCAGCACTGGCGCGCCGTTCCAGCCACAATCGCCCCAAACACCGCGCCAGTGCTGGACTTATGTGATGACACCGCACCCCGGCGAGGCGGCGCGATTATTGAATGTTTCGGTGGCCCACCTTCAAGCCGACCGCGTCACCTCGGCCATCGCGCTCGCCAAGCGTTTCGATGCCATCGTGGTGCTGAAAGGGGCCGGTACCATCATCGCGGTTCCCGATGGCCGATATTTCATCAATACCTCGGGAAACCCCGGCATGGCCTCGGGTGGCATGGGAGACGCCTTGTCGGGAATGATCGCCGCCTTTCTCGCGCAGGGATTATCCGCGCTGGACGCCGCCAAACTCGCCGTGTATCTGCACGGTGCGGCGGCCGACGCCTGTGTGGCGCACGGCATGGCACCACTCGGGTTGACCGCCTCCGAGGTTATTTTCGAAGCGCGAATGCTGTTGAATTCAGGGCTGGAACATCACGAACATTGAATGTTTTTGAAAATCAGCCACTACGCGATCAGTTGCCGGTAAACCC
>JANLQC010000642.1:0-2533 GCA_031367575.1 Betaproteobacteria bacterium
GCTATTCGGTGGCTTCGAGCGTTGCCTTTATCCGCTGCAAAAATTCGACTCCGACACCGAGCGCCGGTTTTGCATCATCCTGGAGCGTGATGCGCAGAAGTGGTTCAAACCGGCGAAGGGGCAGTTCCAAATTTTCTACAAGCTCGGCAGCGAACAGCCGGAGTACGTGCCGGACTTTGTTGCCGAAACGGATTCGACGATCTACATGGTGGAAACCAAGGCGCGCTCCGACGTTGACACGCAGGAGGTTCAGGCGAAGGCGGATGCCGCGGCGCGGTGGTGCCAACACGCGTCGGACTACGCGGCGGGGGTCGGCACGAAGCCGTGGAAATATCTGCTGTTGCCGCATGATGAGATTGCCGAGTCGAAGCGGTTGGTGGATTATTTGCGGTTTGAGGTGAAGCGGTAGATTGTCGTTGTTGCAGTGAGCAGACGCGTTGCTTCGCGGGGAACCGTTAACAACCTGGCCTCGTCGGAACGGCGGCGATTGTGAAATAGGCAGATCACCATTTGGCGCGGCTTTCGAGGCGAAAGCACTTGAAGAGGCCCGCCACTGCTAGACTTTTGTCATGTTGTGGAGACACGCATCCGGCAATTTGATGCATTGAATTTGCGGCACACTTTTTCCTTCCTCGCGTACGGACTCGATGAAAAGTAAATATGCGATTTACGTCTATGCCCTGCTGGTGTCCACCGTCTGTGCATTCGGCGCACACGCCAAGACGTTGCGTTACGCCACTCAGGACGAGCCGCAAACGCTCGACCCACATTCCGCCAGCCTCGCCGTCACCACCCGGCTGTTATCGAACGTCTACGAAACGCTGGTCGGGCGCGATAAGGATTTCAAGCTGGTGCCGTGGCTGGCGCTGTCGTGGACGCAACCCGATGGCCGCAGCTGGCGGTTCAAGTTGCGCCCCGGCGTGAAATTCCACGATGGCTCGCCATTCACGGCCGACGACGTGGTGTTTTCGGTCGAGCGCGTGCTCTCGCCGAGTTCGCAATTCAAATCCACCGTGCAGGGCGTGGCCTCGGCAAAGAAAATCGATGATCTCACGGTGGATCTGATCATGAGTGAGTCGAATCCGGTGTTGTTGAATCACCTGTTCGGTTTTCGCATCATGAGCAAAGCATGGTCGCTCAAAAACAATTCGCGTGTTCCGCAAAATTATCGCGACAAGGAAGACACCTTTTCATCGCGCAACGCCAACGGCACCGGGCCGTTCATGGTGAAAGAACGCCAGACCGATGTGCGCACCGTGCTCATCGCCAACCCGAATTGGTGGAACAAAACCAGCACTGAAAAAGGCAACGTCACCGAAGTGATTTGGCTGCCGATCAAATCCAACGCCACGCGTGCGGCCGCGCTGCTGTCCGGCGAAGTCGATTTCGTCAATGATCCGCCGCCACAGGATATTGCGCGCCTGAAATCCGGTGCCGATGTAAAGGTGGTGGAAAGCCCCGAGCAGCGCGTGCAGTATCTGGTGCTCGATACGTTTCGCGATGAGTTGCTTTACTCAAACATAAAAAAGAAAAACCCGTTCAAGGATGTGCGCGTGCGCCGCGCCATCGCGCAGGCCATCGATGTCGAGGCGATCCGCGTCAAGGTGATGCGCAATTTGTCGCGGCCGATCGGTTCACTCGTCACCTCGACCGAACAGGGTTATGACAAGGACGCCGCCGTGCGGCTGCCGCTGGATCGCGAAAAAGCAAAATCATTGCTGACCGAAGCGGGCTATCCGAACGGCTTTGAGGTCACCCTCGATTGCGGCAACAACCAGCCGGCCGCCGATATTTGTCAGGCGATTCCGCCGATGCTCGCGCAAATCGGCATCAAGGTCGCGCCGAACATTGTGCCGACTGGAAATTACTTCAGCAAACTACAGCGTTACGATACCAGCTTTTATTTGCTGAGCTGGGGCACCCCGACGGCGGATGCGATCAGCACGCTGCAATTCACGCTGCGCTCGCGCACCGAGGATAGCAGCGGCAATGGCGACGGCAACTACGGGCGGTTTTCCAACGCGAAGTTCGACGACTTTGTCGACCGCGCGAAAGTCGAGAATGATTTGGTGAAACGCGATGCGCTGATCCGCGAGGCGCTGTTGATCCTGAAAAGCGAATTGCCGGTTATTGCCCTGCATCAGGCGATCATTCCGTGGGCGATGCGCAAGAATGTCAGCGCCGTTTTTCCGCCGAACAGCGTGCCGTATTTTTTCCGCTTTAAAATCGATTGATCTGCGTGCGTTTTCATTGGCGCATTCACCCCTCCGCCGAAAAATAAATCCTCATGACAACTCCGAATGATGCCGTGCTCGACCGCATGCAGTACCGCGCTGATCCATTGGCCGACGACACCATTGCCCGCATCGTCGCCTCGGAGAAAGTCAGCGGATCGACCCAGACCGCCACACTTGCCGCCGTCACGCGCGTATTTGGGCAATGGTGTCGTCGGCCAATGGATCAGCGCGGTACTGCATGCGGTCGAGCACGGCATCATTCGGAGTTGTCATGAGGATTTATTTTTCGGCGGAGG